>JBOHFU010000591.1:0-2877 GCA_050699675.1 Pseudonocardiaceae bacterium | reverse complement strand
ACCGCCCAGGCCCGGGCCGTCCCGGCGGCGCGCTGGGCCGCGCCGGCCGCCGGTGGAGGACCCCCCTCGGCGGGCCGCGTTGGACGCCCTGGCGGCGGTGCGCGAGCGCGACGCGTACGCCAACCTGGTGCTTCCTGACCTGCTGCGGCAGCGCGGGATCAACGGCCGGGACGCCGCGCTGGCCACCGAGCTGTGCTACGGAACGTGCCGCGCCCAAGGCCTGCTGGATGCGGTGCTGCAGTCCTGCGCGGACCGCCCGTTGTCGGAGGTGGACGGCGAGCTGCTGGACGCCCTGCGGCTGGGCAGCTATCAACTGCTGCGGACCCGGGTGCCGCCGCACGCCGCGGTCGGCACCACCGTTGATCTGGTGCGCGCGGATCGTGGCAGTGCTTCGGCCGGCTTCGTCAACGCCGTGTTGCGCCGGGTCAGCCAGCAGGACGAGCAAGGATGGGTGCAGGCGGTAGCACCGGCGGCCGACGACGACCCGGTAGGCCACCTTGCGATGGCGCACCCGCACCCGCGGTGGATCGCCCAGGCCTTCGCCGACGCACTGGGTGGTGACCGCGACGAGCTGGCCGCGGCGCTGGCCGCCGACGACGCCCGCCCGTTGGTGCACCTCGCGGCGCGGCCCGGCCAGTTCACCGCCGCCGAGTTGGCCGCGGTGACCGGCGGCGAGACCGCCGCGTACTCGCCTTACGGGGTGTACTTGGCCGACGGCGGAGATCCGGGTGAGCTGGCTGCGGTGCGCGATCACTTGGCCCAGGTGCAGGACGAGGGCAGCCAGCTCGTCGCGCTCGCGCTGGCCGGGGTGTCGCTGGAGGGCGCCGACGCCCGCTGGCTGGACCTCTGCGCCGGGCCGGGAGGCAAGGCAGCACTGCTGGGTGCCCTGGCTGCCACTCGGGGGGCCCGCCTGGATGCCGTGGACAAGGCCGAGCATCGGGCCCGGTTGGTCGGTCAGGCGTGCGCGGGCTTGCCGGTGACGGTGCACGTCGCCGACGGCCGGGACAGCGGGCTGCCGGACCGGACCTACGACCGGGTGCTGGTGGACGCGCCGTGCACCGGGCTCGGGGCGTTGCGTCGCCGCCCGGAGGCGCGCTGGCGACGGCGGGCCGACGACATCCCCGGGCTGGTCCGGCTGCAGCGGGAGCTGCTGGTGGCGGCCCTGCGGCTGGTCCGTCCGGGCGGTGTGGTGGCCTACGTGACCTGCTCGCCGCACCTGGACGAGACCGTCGGCGTGGTCGCTGACGTGGTGCGGCGTACCGGTGCCGGGCAGATCGACGCGAGGCCTCAGTTTCCCGGTGTGCCCCGGCTCGGCGAAGGGCCGCACGTGCAGTTGTGGCCGCACCGGCACGGCACCGACGCGATGTTCTGTGCCCTGCTGCACCGTTGAATGCTGTGCCGTTGAATCAGTTCTTGTCTGCCGTCACGAGGTAGTAGTCGATGAGCCCCTGATTGTATGCCGTCAGCCAGTTGCGGCCCCAGCTAGCTCTGAACTCGGTCTGGTCCATCCAGGCGTCGAAACCGTGCCAAACATGCTCGCCGATGCTTTCAACACCCACGTCGACAAAGCCTGCCTTGAGTAGATCGTCTCGAAAGGAGTCGATCGTAAGGACAACGTCGACACTGCTATCGATGGTTTCGATCAACCGTCGCAGCCCGTCGAGGGCGGTCGTGTGTGGCGTGAAGAAGGTTGTGACGGCAATCCGGCCTCCGGGCCTGAGTACCCGATAGGCTTCGGACGCGAAGGCGGCCAGGTCCTCGAAATGCTGCGCCGCTTCGACCGAGTAACACTTGTCAAACATCTCGTCTGCGAAAGGAAGTTCCAGCGCGGAGCCTTGCTGGAGTACTAGCCGGTCGGGATGTTGTGCGATCAACTCGGCGTTGACCCGGGCGGCACGGTCGATCTGGTCCGGTGAGAGATCGAGCCCGTAAACGGCGCTTGGATCGAATTCTCGAAGCGTGAGTGCCGTCCCTACCGCGATGCCGCACCCGACTTCCAGCGCCGCATCGGTCGGATCGATCTTCAAGCGGCGAACAACGGCGCGGTAGAGGTCGGCCTGGCTCTCGGTGCGCTCGTCGACGCTGATGAGCCCAGGCGTGAAATCCTGCCAATACCCGAAGTTGATATAGTTGCCCGAGAAGATCGCTAACGAGCTGAGATCGTCCTCACCGTACATCGCGGCGCGCCGCGAGGAACCGCTGTTACCTGGCATGATTCGCCTCCTCGGTTGCAGAGATCACCGCGTTAGGCCCACCGGCGTCAACGCTTGACCGGCTTCGACGATTCACCTTTTCGTCGTGAGCAAACGTTTGCCGTGCGCCCTCTAGCTCTTGCCACTGACTATTGAGGGAGCGTTGCACAGCTGCTTGCCGTCTCGTTCGGGCCTCTAGCGCCCGCTCGCTGAGAGCGTACCCTATGAGCATGCCTAAACTCACAAAGAAGGTTGCCGCCAAAACGATCAAGCTAAAAGTTATCTCCATACTCCCTCCTGTTGTGTGGCACGGGCTGCTGTGTCATCGACGGCAGCGCGGGTGATCGTCGACGGGGCGGCTGGCTGACCGTTCCGTCGCTGAGATCAATCCTGGACGTCTCGGGCGCCAAGGTAAGCGCGATGACAGTGACGAGAATCGCCAGGAGGACATAGACTGACACGGCGAAAGCGCTGTCAAAGTGACTGGCGAGAGCAATCGACAGGATCGGCGCAAGCGCGCCGCCGGGGATTCCAGCGAGCTGGTAGCCGAGTGAGGCGCCAGAGTACCTGAGCCGAGTACTGAACAGCTCGGCGATGAAGGCTGCCTGCGGGCCGTACATGGCGGCGTGGAAGGGCTCTTCGCTATTTTCAGTGGGTTACTCAGCGTGAGGTCATGTAGGCGGGG
>JBOHFU010000590.1:0-2882 GCA_050699675.1 Pseudonocardiaceae bacterium | reverse complement strand
ATGATGCCCCCGGCCTCCTGGGCCGTCCCCGGGAGGAACCCGGGCGTGTCGACGAACGTGACGAGCGGCAGCCCGAACGCGTCGCACATCCGCACGAACCGCGCGGCTTTTTCGGACGCGTGGATGTTGAGCGTGCCGGCCAGGACCTGCGGTTGGTTCCCCACCACGCCGACCGGGCAACCTTCGACCCGGCCGAAGCCGACCACGATGTTCGGCGCGAAGCGCCCGTGCAGCTCCAGGAAGCTGCCCGCGTCAACGACGCCGCGGACGACCCCGCGAACGTCGTAGGGCAGCCGGTGGTTGGTCGGGACGTCCGGCAGCGGTTCGGGGTCGGCGGGCAGAGTTTGCGGCAGGCCGTCCCAGCACGAGCTCGGCAGGTAGGACAGCACGCGCCGGGCGAGGTCGAACACCGCCTCCGTCCCGTCCGCCACGAGGTGCGCCACGCCCGACACACGGGCGTGGACGTCGGCTCCCCCGAGAGCGTCGGATGTCACGTCCTCGGCCGTAACTGCCCGCACCACGCGGGGGCCGGTGAGGAACATGTGCGACCGGCCGCGCTGCATGATCACGACGTCGGTCAGCGCGGGCGAGTACGCTGCCCCGCCGGCGCAGGGGCCGAGCACGAGGCTGAGCTGCGGCACCCGGCCCGAGAGCGCGACGTTGGCACGGAAGATCGAGCCGTAACCGTCGAGTGCTGCCACTCCCTCCTGGATGCGTGCCCCACCCGAGTCGATCAGCCCCACCACCGGGTTCCGGGCCCGGCCGGCGTGGGTGACGATGCGCGCGATCTTGCTGGCATGGACCTCGCCGAGGGAGCCGCCGAGCGCCGCGGGGTCCTGGGCGAACACGGCGACCTCCCGGCCGTCGACGCGCCCGATCCCGGTGACGACCCCGTCTCCCGCGGGCCGCTTGTGCTGCATGCCGAACGCGTGCGTGCGGTGGCGCGCCCGGCTGCCGAATTCCGTGAATGAACCGGGGTCGGCGAATGCATGGACCCGGAAACGGATATCCGCGGGCCCGTCGAGTTGCACGCGATCGCAGACGTTGGCCAGTCCGTTCTCGTCGCTCATGGATAGCACCTTGTCCATCGATGACTTTGGCAGCGCAGCAGTTTCGTCATTCACGATATGCGCGGACGAGAGGCGATGTCTTCACCACCAGTGATGGATCCGATGCTCGGATCAGGTCATCCTTTCGGTCATTCTACGGCTTTCCGTCCTCCGAACGGTGGAGACCGCGCGGCGATCGACGACACAGCCTGCATTTGCTCATCCAGACCAGCGCAGATTCGCGCCATCAGCTGCTCGTCGGGACGCAGCTGGTTAGATCACCACCGTCGGCGCCATGGACTACCGCTGCCGGTAGCCCGCGCATTCCAGACGATGGCCTGCCAGCTCAACCGTCGCGGTCGTCGCCGTCACGCCCACCACCGTCACGCCCGCCCCCACCGTCGCGCTCTCCGCCGTCGTCGTCGCGCCCGCCGCCGCCGTCATCGTCGTCGCCGCTCCTGCCGCTGAAGGTGCGCTCGCTGTCGTCGTCCCGGTCGTCGCGGTCGTCGTCGCGCCCGCCGCCGCCGTCGTCGTCATCGTCGTCGTCGCTCCTGCCGCTGAAGGTGCGCTCGCTGTCGTCGTCCCGGTCGTCGCGGTCGTCGCGGTCGTCGCCGTCATCGTCGTCGCGTTCGCCGCTGAGGTTGGGCCGGTCGTCGTCGCCGCCGTCATCGTCGTCGTCCGATCCGGCGGTTGCCGGCGGTTCGCCGACGGTCCCGCCTGGGCTTGGCGGACCCGACCCGGCTGGACCCGGATCTGGCGCCCCGGATCCGGTCCCACCCGGAATGGGGGTGCCACCGGCAACCGGCCCGTCGTCGCCCGCCGACTCGGCTGGACCCGGTGAAGGCACCGTCGCGGGTGGAGGAGGTGCCTCCACCGTGGACACCGCGCCGGGTGAAGATGCTGGATCGACCGACGGTTGCACGACCAACCCGCCCGGTACCTCTGGGCCGGGCGGGCTGGCGGGTACGACCGCGGGCGGTGGTGGCTCCAGCTGCACCCCTCCAGGCAGAATGCCCACACCAGCCGCTCCCCAGGTGGCCAGACCCGCGACAACCGGGAACGCCAGTATCGCGACCAGCAGCGTTCGCCGGCGACGCGCGTCGACCGTCGGGTTCGAGTCTGCGTCCATGTGTCTGTGGTACCCGACCTGGATGACACCCGGATGAGCCGACCATGAAAGTACGTTCATGTACTGGTCGCAGGGATCGGGGCGGCCCCGCGGGGCGATCACGCGGGCGATCACGCGGCGATCGCAGTACCGACCAGGACCAGCCGCAACACCCGCTCGGTGGCATCGGTGAGGAACTCCGCACCACCGCGCAGCGCCGCCTCCAGACCGATCGGCCCGGGCAGGATACCGGCGAACGCGTCGATGCCGGCGTCGTAGTTCACCCGGGCCTGGACGCCGATGGTGCCGGCCAGGGCGATCACCGGCTTGCCGTACTGCTTGGCACGGCGGGCCACCTCGGCCGGCACCTTGCCGCGCGGGGTCTGCTCGTCGATGGTTCCCTCGGCGGTGAGCACCAGGTCGGCGTCGGCCAGCGCGGTGTCGAGGTCGACGTGGTCGAGCATGACCTCGAAGCGGGGCAGCAGGCGCGCGCCCAGCCCGGCGGCCAGGCCCGCGCCCAGGCCACCGGAAGCACCGGAGCCGGCGGCGGTGCGCAGGTCCGGCCCCAAGTCGTGTTCGAGGACCTTCGCCCAGTGCTCCATGGCAGTTGAGAGCAGCTCGACCTGTTCAGGCGTGGCGCCCTTCTGCGGCCCGAACACCCGTGCCACCCCCCGCTCGCCGCACAGCACGTTGTGCGGGTTGACCGCGATGAGCACCTCGACGTC
>JBOHFU010000589.1:0-2884 GCA_050699675.1 Pseudonocardiaceae bacterium | reverse complement strand
GGCGTTAAGTGCTACCGCACTTAACGCCACTCACGAGCTCGTCAGCCCACGTGATGCAGCCAGGTCACCGGGGCGCCGTCGGCAGCGCGGCGGAAGGGCTCCAGCGCGTCGTCCCATGCCGCGCCGAGCAACTGGTCGAGCTGGTGGGCGAAGGTCTCCCGGCTGCGGGCCGTGGCGGCCAGTGCCCGCAACTGATCTTCGCCGACCACGATGTCACCGTTGGCGCTGGTGCGGGCGCGCCACAAACCGAGTCCGGGTACGAAACAGAACCGCTCTCCGTCCAGCCCGGGGCTGGGCTGCTCGGTCACTTCGAAGCGCAGCATCGGCCACGCCCGCAGCGCGCTAGCCACCGCCGCTGCGACACCCGGTTGTCCGGACCAGTCGCATTCGGCGCGCAGCTGCCCAGGCGCCGCCGCCTGGGCAGTCCACTGCAGATCCACTCTGATCTGCAGTGCAGCCGCCACCGCCCACTCGACGTGCGGACATACCGCGGACGGCGACGAGTGGACGTAAATCGTCCCACTGGTGCTCATCTGGTTGACCTCCGCTGATCGACGAGGAGCGTCTTCCCCTACGCCCTCGTGATCACGCAGGCACCTGATCAACTGGGCACCGTCACACATTGTGCCCTTACGGCGGCTGATACGCCAGCGACCCACCGTGCCGCGGCTCAGGGGGCATGGGCCCCCAGTGCTTGCGCCGCAGCCACCACGTCGACCAACCCGGTGCCCTTGTCGAAGGATGTGGAGTACCCGCCCACGTTCTGGTACGGGGCACCGTCGGAATAGTGGAAGGCGGTCGATTTCAGCGCGTCCTCGATCTCGGCCGGCGTCGCGGTCGGTTTGATCTGGAAGAGCAACGCCACGATCCCAGCAATCTGCGGCGCCGCCATCGACGTGCCGCTGAGCGTGTTGTAGCTGCCCACGTCGAGAATTCCGGGGCCGTTCTGTGGCTTGAGCCCAGTGGAGCAGATCGGTTGGTAGAGGCGACAAGCGCCGACGATGTTCTCGCCTGGTGCCGAGATGTCCGGCCAGGTCGACGGGTCGGTCTTGGCACCCCGGGAGGAGAACACGGATACCGGACCGCTACGCGTTCCGGCGCCCTCGTCGTTGTAGGAGGCCACTGAGATGATCCCGCCGGTCGGGTCCTGAGCAGGCGCGTTGGTGAGGCTCTCCAAGCCGTCCCCACCGTCATTGCCGGCGGCCCAGACGGTGACCACCCCCTCCGACGCGAGCTGGCGCTGCAGCTTGACGGTGGCCGAGTTCAGGTCGAACTCGCCCCCACCCGGCGAGCCGTAGGAGTTGTTGACCACCTTGATCGGCGGGCATTGCGCGGCAGACACCGCCGCACCGCACGGCGTGGCGTGGTTTTCCAGCACCCAGTTCAGCGCCGTGTCGGCACTGATGACCGCCACCGCCGCGCCGGTGGACAACGAGACGATCTTGGCTTCGGGCGCCGTTCCGGACACCGTGCTGCCGTCACTGAGGGTGATGCTGCGGCCGGCAGCGATGCTGGAGACGTGGGTGCCGTGGCCGCCGAGCGACAACGTGTCGGTGTCAACAGTGGTGGGCACTGGCACGACGCACTTGGTGTCGGTGCTCGCCTCGTCCAGACACACGCTCTTCAGGCTCCGCACGACCTTGCCCCCGACGAATGCGGGGTGCGTGGGGTCGATCCCGGAATCGATCACCGCAACGCTGACGCCGCTGCCGTCCAGCGCTGAGCCGTTCGCGCCGACCAGGGTCTGCCGGGCTTCCAGGCCGCGAGTTGCCACCTGAGAGGCGGCGGCAGCGTGCGACGTGATGAGCTGGTCGCCCTCGAGGTAGGTCACGCCGGGTTGGGTGCGCGCCGCCTCAACCTGTGGCCTGGTCGCCCACGCGGTCACCACTCCGATCTTGCGGAAGGTGGTGACCCGCTGCATCCCGGTGGCAGCGACCGCCCGCTCGGCGTCCGCGAGCGTCGCTCCATGCACCATCACCGGCATCCGGCCGGCGGTCGGGGCGACCAGCTGGCCGGCCAGCGACGGCGACAGCGGCACAGGTGCCGGTTGCGCAGCCGCCGGCATGGCAACCAGCGAACCCCCAGCGAGCAGACCGGTGACGAGCAGACCGGTCAGCACACCCCGTCGAGCCATGAACCCTCCCCATCGTCGCGCACTGCGCGGCCTTTCACTAGGCGGCCTTTCACTGGGCCGCACCCCTGTGAGTGAACACGTAGCGCGCACGATCGTCAACGCTGTGTGCTCGTCGAACCGGTGTGACGTGCCTTGTCAGGGTCGGCGGCCATCAGCGAGACGTCTCCGCCCCGGATCGGTTGCTTCCCGCACATGTCCGCACGCCATCCGGAGGAATTCCTCAGCTGCGTGAGCGGGCCGGCCGCCAGGTGGCGGCCAGCAGCACCGCGGCTCCAAGGACCCCGAGCCCGACCGTGAGGGCCAGACCCACCGCGCCGTCCAGTGCTGCGTCGATGCCGAGCAGCCGGTCCACCGAGGCGCTACCCGGTCCGAGCAACCCGATCACCGCACACACCACGCCGATCATGAGAACGTATTCATAACCTTCCTTGAACACGAAGAACCCGTTCCGGCGGTGCGCGGTGATCCCGGCGGTCACCATCGTGCCGACGACGAAGGCCGCCGCCAGCGGGGTGAGCAGCCCGATCGCCAGAGCGGCCCCGGCGGCGAGCTCTCCGGCACCGGACAGCACCGCGTGCAGCTTCGGCGGCCGCAGGCCCAGCGAGCCGAACCAGCGGGCGGTTCCGGCTAGCCCACCGCGGCCCCACAGGTGGTTGTACCCGTGCGCCACCAGCGTGAGCCCCACCACGACACGCAGCAGCGCAGCCGCGGCGTCGACGCTGTCGAACCCGGTCATCGCCTCCCACCGTT
>JBOHFU010000588.1:0-2889 GCA_050699675.1 Pseudonocardiaceae bacterium | reverse complement strand
TCGGCGCACAGCCACTCCTCGGTACCGGCCGAGTCCGTGCCCTGAAGGATCATTTGATGCTGTTCAGTGGGCGCACGCATCGCAGTTCCTCTCGGTGACACGAACTAGGCGCAGTCTCAACTCGCCGTAGTCCTCTATGCGCCGTAAACCTCACATGCCAGGTTCTCGGTCGCAAGTTGACCACTCCGCGCCCCGCCCCCGAGACGACCCGGCTTTACCGGGCGGTCGGAGCGGGCTCCGCTGGCAAGCCCGCTCCGACCGGCTGACCGGCCACTTGGCTACCCGAGCTCGAGTACCGGCGCCTCCTGCCTCGGAGTGGGAAGCCGTAGCGCCAGCTGCAGTCGCAGTCGCTGGACACCCGGTGGGAGCTCAACCGCCTCGAAGCGCAGCGGCAGGCTGCCGGGTGGGTGGCCGTACCCGGTTTGGCTGGCCAGGGTGGCCCAAACCTCCGGGGTTTGCCCGTAGGCCCGGCCAGCGAGCGTCGCCTGGTATTCGAACTCCTCGATGTCGGCCAACCGGGCGGTGGACACCACCCACTCCAGGTTTCGCCGGCTTCCCCCGACGGCCTTGCCAACATCGAGGACCACCACGTGATCCCGCGACTCTGCCGGCTTGTCCGCCGGACCATGCGGCTTGCTGGCGTTCTCGACGGGCGCCAGCGCAGGTTCTGGCGCCACCCCCGACTGCTCTTCGATGAAACCGATGACCTCTCCTGGCGACCAGCCGGCCCACGGCTGCTCCGTCTGGGTGCGCACATGCACCACGGTGCAGCGAGTGGGATGGCCCTGCGCCGTCAGCGCCATCCTGAGGATGAACGCCTCGCTGCGTTCACCGTCCGGCGGGCGGGGAACCGACGCGTCCCCCACCTCCGCCGCCCGAGCCGCGATGTTCTCGGACAGCTCGCGCAGCGTGTCGCCCGTGCTCCCGCGGACGTTGCCGAGTGCGTTCACTACCTCGGCGAGCGCCTCCCAGGTGTACACGCCTGCCTCGTGCAGCTTGGCCTCGATAGCGGGACCGATGCCCTTCAGCTCTCGGAAGCTCGCGAGAGTGTTGCTCATCTTGCGAGCTGGAGGATCGGCCCCTCGCTGAACCCGATGATATCGAACCCAGGAGGACCGAGTTCGCTGTTCAGGAACACGGCCACGACGAGCTTGTAGATGCCGCTCTGGTCAGTGCCCGGTGCGTGCCTTTGGAGGGTGTTGCCCGGGACGGTCACCGCCGCCGAGTATGTGAGCTGGTTGAAAACTGCTGGCACGGTATTGTTGGTTCCCAGCCGGATCTCGTTGCCGCCGCCCAGTGACTCGGCGTACACCGAGACGTCCCAGTTGCCCCCCAGGGCGTGGAGCCACAGCGGCGCAATCAGCCCGGTGAGCTCCCACGTGACACTCACGTCGAATGGCCTGGTGGGGTCGATGACACGGTTGCCTACCTCGAACCCGGGGAAGACTAATGCTGGGTCGATGGCGGTGACGCTCGTGATGTTACCCTGCATGAGCCCCGGAATGTTCGGGTCGAACTGATCCATGACTTCGCCTCCTTGACAGGCAGACGAGGCCCCCCATGAGCCTCGATCTGCTGCAAGGATAGGCACGAGAGCACGACACACCGGGCATGGGGGACGAACACGCGGGGTTAGAGGGCTTTGAGTTCCTCGATTACTGATTCGACGGAGGTCTTGGCGTCGCCGAAGAGCATCGCGGTCCCAGGGGAGTAGTACAGCTCGTTCTCGATGCCGGCGAAGCCGGGGTTCATCGAGCGCTTGAGCACGATGACCGATTTGCTCTCGTCGACGTTGAGGATCGGCATGCCGTGGATCGGCGAGTTCGGGTCGTTGCGGGCGGCCGGGTTGGTCACGTCGTTGGCGCCGATCACCAGGGCGACGTCGGTGCGATTGAACTCGCCGTTGATCTCGTCCATCTCCTTGAGCTGTTCGTAGGGCACGTCGGCCTCGGCGAGCAGCACGTTCATATGCCCGGGCATCCGGCCGGCCACCGGGTGGATGGCGTACTTGACCTCCACACCCTTGTCCTCCAGCAACCTGGCCATGTCCCGCACGGTGTGCTGGGCCTGCGCCACGGCCATGCCGTACCCGGGCACCACGACGACCTGGCTGGCGTAGGCCATCTGGACCGCCGCGTCCGCCGCGTTGGTCTCCCGGACGGTCTTGTCCCCGAGCTCGCGGCCTGGCGCGGCGGTGCCACCCCCGCCGAACCCGCCGGCGACGATCGCCGGGATGGACCGGTTCATCGCCTTGGCCATCAGGTTGGTGAGGATCGAACCCGAGGCGCCGACGATCATGCCGGCGACGATCATCGCGGTGTTGTTCAGCGCCAGTCCGGCCGCCGCGGCTGAGAGCCCGGTCGCCGCGTTGAGCAGCGAGATCACCACCGGCATGTCGGCACCACCGATCGGCAGCACGACCAGCAGCCCCAACGCCGCGGCGAACACCAGCGTTCCGATGATCAGCAGCTGGGCATCGTTGCCGGAGCCGATTGCGACCGCGCAAGCCAGTGCCGCGAGCAGCGCCAATGCGTTGACCAACTGCTGTGGCTTACCCAGGCTGATCGGCTGACCGGGGATGAGCCCCTGCAGCTTGCCGAAGGCCACCAGCGACCCCCAGAACGACACCGAGCCGACGATCGCGCCGAACAGCGAGGCGATCATCACGTACGCGGGTTCCTCGGTGAACCCGGCAGTGCTGTTGAACTCCACCCAGGCGATCAGCGCGACCGCGCCACCGCCGACGCCGTTGAACAGCGCCACCATCTGCGGCATCGCGGTCATCTTCACCTGCTTGGCGGCCGGCACCCCGAGCAGCGTGCCGATCACCACCCCCAGCACGATGAGCACCCAGTTGCTCATCCCGGGGATCAGCACGGTCGCCACCAC
>JBOHFU010000587.1:0-2890 GCA_050699675.1 Pseudonocardiaceae bacterium | reverse complement strand
GTCGCCCTGGTTCGCACAGCGCCGCAATCTTCGCGGCGAGCGCACGGGCCTTCTCGGCATCCCGGTACTCATCGACGAACCGCATACCGCTCACTGCCTTTCGTCAATCCGCGATTCGAGTAGGGCGACGATCTCATCCTCGTATGCCTGCCCGATGCCTACCAGGAAGTCCATCGCTGCCTTGGCCTCCTGTTCGTCGATCTTGGACAGCGCGAAACCGACGTGAATCAGAATCCAGTCGCCGGGAGCAGGCGGGTCATCAGTCAACAGGCCGATGTTGATCGCGCGCTTGACCCCGCTGACGTCGACCATGGCGAGGTCGGGTTGGTCACGCAGGATCTCGATCACTTCGCCCGGGATGCCGAGGCACATGGGCTATTACCTCCGTGGTGGGATTGGAATCACATCTCGCTCATTTGCCTATAGCGAGCCACGTCCTTGGACACCTGTACTGCCACAGTGGCCAGGCCGATCACTGATCCCCAGAAGATCAGCCGACGCAGCAGACCGAACATCCGTTTCACTTCCTTCCTTGTCGGTGAGCAGATCCAGAACCACCCCGACAGCCTTGTCGACGGCTGCGGCGACGGTCGTGGACAGCCCGATACCTTCCTCGGTATTGGCCGGCTCGCAGCCGACCAGCAAGGTCCGCCCCGCGCTGCCGCCGAGGTTGTCCAGCAGCGCGAGCACCGCGTCGGGAGCCATCCCGTGCGCGTCGACGGTTGACGGCTGGATGTCCGGCACGTCTCCGGGCCGGATCTCGAGCACGTAGACCGTCCCCGGCTCGCCACCGCGTGCGACGGCGTCGAGCAGGATCGTGGTGTCCGGGGCGATGCCGAGCAGGTCGTAGGCCAGGTGCATCCCGCGAATCCCGTAATCCGCGACCCGCACACCCTCGGGCAACGTCTCGGTGCTCAACCGTCGGGCGAGTTCGACGCCGAACGCGTCGTCGCCGAGGAAGATGTTGCCGATGCCAGCCACCATGGTTGTCGTCGCCGTGGTCATGGCTTCATCTCCAGCGGCGTGAGCTCGTCAGGGGAGAAGTAGCGGAACCGGCCGTGCGCGGCCGAGATCTCGGCGCCCGGGTCGTCGTCGATGGTGACCGCGACGTGGGTGTTGCCGTCGACGTCGAGCAACACGGCGGCGACGGTGGCGGTGCGCCCGACGAGGAACATGTCCTGCGCGTCCGACCGGCGTAATCCCGGCATGAGCTGCACCTGGCTGCCTTTGGCCACTTCGACGCCGGCGATGATCACGCTGTCGGTCTCGGGGTCGACCGAGGCATCCGCGCCGGGATCCCACCACGGCGTACCGGGGGTGGTGATCGTCTCGATCGGGTCCGGCTCCTTGCCGGTGCCATGGGTCTGAGTACCGCCGGTCTCGCCCAGATAGCGGATCGCACCGTGCAGCTTGTCGAGCATCTCGGGGGGCATCGAGTCGACGCGGTCCATCAGCTTGCGGGCCCGCTCGTCGGTGGCCCGCACCTCGGCCTTCTCCTCATCGGTGAGCGTCATCGTGCGCAGCGTGAGGATCTCGTCGATCTCGGTGCCATCGAACAGGTCGCCGGCACTCTCCGGCGCGATCACTGGGTAGTCGTAGAGGATGATCGGCGAGGCCAGGATCACGTCGCGGCGCTCCGCGTCGCCGATCATCACCGGCCAGACGCGTTCGTTGTGACAGGCCGCAGCGGCATGCTTGGCCCACTCGGGCGGGTCGGTCAGTGAGATGAACTCCCCGTCGGTGACCGCGAGCACGGTGTGCGCGGCGATCAGGGAGTGCCGCAGTGCCAGGTGCCGTGCGGCCTCCGGGTCCGCCCACTGCGCCGTATTGACGACGTCGACGGTGAGCTGCACCAGGCCGTAGGGTCCTTCCAGCCGCTGGGCGGACAGCCGGATCTCGCCGTTCAGTGGCCAGCGCTGCCGGGTGAGCCCGTCGGTGGTCTCGGTGCCACCGGGGACCGTTACCGGGACCACCTGCTCGGTGTTGTCTAACAACTCCGAAACCGATATTACCGAGTCGATCTCGTGCTCCACCGCCTCGTCGAACTCGGGCACCGGTCCATCGCCGCCGGCGCGGTGCTGCAACTGCAAAAACCGCAGGCGGACATGCAGTACTGGGTCAGCGCCGGAGTCCAGCAGGCACTCGGTGTGTGAGGTGGCGTACTCGCCGTGCCCGGCGGCTGCATAGGTGGGGGGCACGAGCACCCCCCACTGCCAACGGATCTGGTTCTTGCGCGCCGACGCGCGGTAGGGGTATAGCAGGTAACCCTCGTAGAGGATGGCGTCGGCCACCTGCCGGGCGACGTCCATCTGGGCCGTCATGGTCCCCCCTCCCCGCTGGGTTCCCGAGTCCCAGTGCGTTCGCGGGCCGTGTCCAGCACGGCGATGACGGCGTCGTCCCAGGTGGGCAGCGCGCGGCTGGCCCGGAACTCCGCCAGCGCGTCGATCGTCTCGCGGCGCAGCCGTAGCCACCCACTGCCGGGGAAGTGCTCGTCCATCATCTCGCGCCAGCGCGCTACCGGCATCCGGAACCGGCACTCGGCATGCCAGGGCACCTGCTCGATCCACAGGCTCTTCTCGCCGTCGCCGAATACGGTCCCGCTGAACAGCAGGATGAACGGGATCTCGCCATCCTCCAGGCCGTGGAAGTACCGGCCTGCCGCGACCTCCATGTCGTAGGTACACGGCACCGATACGTCGACTTCGATGCTGCCGGTGAAGCTGGCGACCACCGTCGAGGTGTTGGCGAACTGGAACGGTTTGAGCGTGTCACCCCAGCGTCCGCGCTCGCCGAACAGCTCGAGCAACCGCTCGGCCTCGTGCTCGGTGTACCCGCGCCGCTGCGGTTCGATCCTGATCTGGCAGCGCAGCGCGACGGCTCGCACCCGCTG
>JBOHFU010000586.1:0-2896 GCA_050699675.1 Pseudonocardiaceae bacterium | reverse complement strand
GCCAGCTCCTGTCAGTCCAAGTACCGAGACGTGATCACCACACGGCCGGCGCCCGGTGGGAAGGGCTAAGACGCGCGGGCGCCGACATAGCCCACCCGCGGTAGGCAGCTTTCTGGCGCTTGCGCGGCATTGAGGTAGGGAAAGTTTGCGGCGTCGGTATCAGCCAGCGGCCGCCGTCGCTCTTGACCAATAATGACCGGTCACCGGAGGCGGAGGAGCCCATGGGGATCGCAACGCACGCCCGGCGCCGTCGTCAGGCACCTGGCTTGCCACCCGTTGGACCCGCTGCCCTTCCTGCGCGCCCGCCGAGTGCTGGGTCAGGCCGGACACTACCTCAGCCATCAACGCACAAGCAGAACCTCGCACCGTAAGGAATCCCATGACCATCCACATTTCGGCGCCGACAGACAACGAGGAGATTCCCAACACTGCGGAATTCGCCGATCAGCACCTTGACGTCGTGGCTTGCCCCGAATGCTCTATGACTGCCGCCTTGCAACGAGGCGATCGAGTAGAAAGCACGGATGGCCCCGTCGACCACGTGCGGATCACCTGCGTTAACCGGCATTGGTTCCTGATGCCGGCCGACATGCTCAACGAGCGCCCGTAGAATCACTACGCAGGTCCTACGTAGAAGGTCGAACTCACGCGGTGGGTAGAGCAGCGTCAGTGGGGACGCTCCGACGCGAGCGACTGGCCCACTGGCTGGCCGGCAAGCACGTCCTGCACAGCGATGACGACGTGGCCCGAACGCGGGCACTATCACTGCCTACGCCTACCTCCGAGACCGGCCCCGGCCGGCCAACGACTCGTGGATAGCCGCAGTATCCGACTAACCCGTGCGAGCAGGGCGCTTGCAGAAGCTAGCAGTGGCGCCTATCGTTGGTGCTGACCCTTTGGGGGTGAGCGGGTGAAGCGGGTTGACGAGACGGTGCAGGAGATCGGGCGGGGCATCGGTGACTACATCCGCCAGCAACGCAACAACGCGCAACTGTCGCTACGCCAGCTCGCCAAGATCGCCGGGGTGTCCAACCCGTATCTGAGCCAGGTGGAACGGGGGCTGCGCAAGCCCAGCGCCCGGATCCTGCAACAGATCGCCACCGGGCTCCGGATCTCAGCCGAGGTCCTCTACGTGCAGGCGGGAATCCTCGATGAGCGCCCCGGAGGTCCGGTCGTCGACGCCGTCGTTGCCGACGTCGACCTCTCCGAGCGGCAGAAGCAAGTGCTGCTCGAGGTTTACGAATCGTTCCGGCGGGAGCACCGCGAACAGTCCGCCCCGGCGCGAGCCACGGTGGACGGTGCCCAGCCGGGGAAGGAGTGACAGACATGCCCGCATTGCCCACTACCGAGGACGTGCGTCGGATGCGCAAGCAGGCCGAGACAGGCGTCACGGTGACGTTCGACGCGGTGAAGACCCCGTTGTTCGCTGTGTTGGGTGCGGTGGACGCGGCTACCCATGCCGAGCTACGCAAGCTGGCCGGCGCCTGGGAGAAGGCGGTACGGGAGGCCTACGCGTCGCTCGTCGAGCGTGGCGAGGAGGTCTTTGACGACTTGCGCAGCCAGCCGCGGGTCAAACACGCGCTGGACTCGGTCGAGTCCGGTGTCGACAGCGCCCAGGAGCGGCTGGAGGTCATGGTCCGCGACCTCAACTCCGCCGCCGCTGACCTGCGGTCCCGGCTCAACCGAACCAGCCGATCCGTCGGGGAGCAGGCTGCTCAGGACGCCGAGCGGGTGAGCGCAGCGGCTGCCCAGCAGATGCGGGCGACCGCGGGTGCGGTCTCCGAGGCCGGCGCAGAGGCTGCCCACGCGACTCGCAGCGCGACCGGCAACGTGGCCCCACCGGCGGCCAACCGAGCGGCGCCGCCGCGCAGGCCGGCCAGCGGACCCGCCGACAACACAACGTCGCGGTCCTGACGCGGCACATCGCAACGGCCCTCTACCGGCCAGCCGTTGTCTGCGTATCCTAGGTGGATGCTGCTGGAGAGGCTGGACTTGTATGTCTATTTCGTCCTGTATTTGGTTGCTGTCCCGGTCGGGCTCTTCACGTTCATTCATGCTGCCCTCCAGCGAGCCGACGCCTACACGGCAACCGACAAGCTGACCAAGCCGGCCTGGTTGGGCATCACCGGCGGTGGCACCGCCGCGCTGATCCTGTTCAACCCCGCTGGGTGGCTGTTGTTCTGGCTGATCGGGCTAGTGGCAGTGCTGGTCTATCTGGTGGACGTCAAGCCCGCGGTGACCGAGGTACAGCGCGGACCGCGCTGGTGACGTCGGCTGTGCCGACTCCGGTGGGCCGGGTGCCCGGGAAGTTGCCCGCTGCACGCCTCGGCCAACTGTGTAGTGGTCACCGGCAAGCGCGCCGGTGCACAGCGCTGGGCGGGATGCGTGGTGCTCGCCCCCGCGGTGGTCCTTGCTGACCAGGTGGTGGTGGGGTCTGGCCTGCGGCGTAGCAAATTGCTGCTGCCGGGACAGGTGCTGGCGGCGCTGCCCCGCGCCGAGATCGTCCAAGGTCTGGGACGCCCGGTCTAGGCCCGTGTCCCGTAGATCACCGGACGGGCTCGGGTTGCCGGATCCTGAGCGCACTCAGTCTCCCGAGCTCGACGCCAGAGCTGGTCGGCCGACCGTGGACAGCTCTCCTGTCGAGTTCGGGAACCGGAGGGTTAGTCGCAGGGTGAGATCTGCGGGGCAAGGGCACCTTATCTGTGGCGGGCTCATCTGACTCATGCGTGAGTATGCATGTATGGTAGCCGCGTGGGCGATCACGGGCATGGGCATGGGCATGGTGGCGCAACGTCGGACCGTCGGCGGCTCGGCTGGGCACTTGCGATCACCGTGGTGGTGCTGCTGGTCGAGGTCGTCGGCACCGCACTGACCGGCTCGCTGGCCCTGCTCGCCG
>JBOHFU010000585.1:0-2909 GCA_050699675.1 Pseudonocardiaceae bacterium | reverse complement strand
GTACTGGATCGGCAGCGTCCCCTCGACGAGCCCGACCAGGAACACCGCATCCCATTCCAGGCCCTTTGCGGAGTGCAAGGAGGCCAGGGTCACGCCCTGCACCGCAGGTGGGTGCGCGGCGTTGGCGCGAGCATCGAGCTCGGCCACGAGCCGGCCCAGGTCGGCGTCTGGCGTGCTGGCTGCGAGGTCAGTGGCCAGGTCGGCCAGCGCCCGCAGCGATTCCCAGCGTGACCGCGCGGCACTGCCCTCGGGGGGTTGGGCGGTGAGCCCGTGGGCGGTGAGTACCTCGCGGACCGTCGCGCCCAGCTCCCCCGCCGGACCCACCGCGCCTACCATGGCCGCCGCCCGCAACGCTCGGATCGCGGCCCGGACCTCCGGACGCTGGAAGAACCGCTCTCCACCGCGGACCTGGAACGGGATGCCGCGGGCGTCCAGGGCCTGCTCGTAAGCCTCGGACTGAGCATTCACCCGGTACAGCACAGCGATCTCGGCGGCCGCCACCCCTTGACCGAGCAGCTCCGCGATCGCGTCCGCCACGGCAGCAGCCTCCAAGGACTCGTCGTCGTACTCGTCGAAAGACGGCTCTGGACCGGGTGCCTGCTGGCCTTCCATCTGCAGCCGGGCACCCGCCGGCCGGCCGCGCGCAGCAGAGATCACCCGATTCGCCAGCGACACGACCTGCGGTGTGGAGCGGTAATCGCGGTGCAGTCGCACGGTCACCGCGTCGGGGTATCGCGTGGTGAATTCCAGCAGGAACCGGGGGGCCGCACCGGCGAAGGAGTAGATGGTCTGGTTCGCGTCACCGACGACGGTGAGGTCGTCACGGGCGCCCAGCCAGGCGTCCAGTACCCGCTGCTGCAGCGGCGTGACGTCCTGGTACTCGTCGACGACGAAGCACCGATAGCGGTCCCGGAACTCCTGTGCAACGGCCGACTGCTCCTCGAGAGCGGCTGCGGTGTGCAGCAGCAGATCGTCGAAGTCGAGCACCCGGTTGCGGTTCTTGAGCTCTTCGTACCCGGTGTAGATCGCCGCGACCTGCGCCGCCGGTACCGGGGTGTCCCGGCGCGCGGCGGCCACCGCGGCGGGGTAGCTCTCGGGGGTGACCAGGTTGGCCTTGGCCCACTCGATCTCGCTGGCGAAGTCGCGAAGGTCGTCAGCGCCGGTCCCCGCGCCGGCCCGCTGCGCGGCCTGGCCGACCAGCCGCAGCTTGTGCTCCAGCAGCGGCCATGGTTCGTCACCCACCACCCGGGGCCAGAAGTAGCGCAGTTGGCGCAGCGCAGCGGCATGGAAGGTGCGGGCCTGCACCCCGCCAACCCCCAGGTCGCGCAACCGGGTGCGCATCTCGCCCGCCGCGCGGGTGGTGAACGTCACCGCAAGAACCTGCCCTGGGGCGACGTGGCCGGTGTGGACCAGCTGGGCGATCCGGCGGGTGATGGTGCGCGTCTTTCCGGTTCCCGCGCCGGCCAGCACGCAGACCGGCCCCCGCGGCGCGCGCACCGCCGCGCGCTGCTCCTCGTCGAGTCCGTCGAGGGGATCTGCCGCGCTACTCACAGTCGGCATCCTGGCAGAGCGACCCGACGCCTCAGGAACATCGCGCAGCGTCCCGGTGTTGATGCCGAGCGTGAGCGAGCTGACGATGTACTCGACTGTGTGGTGCGGCTACTGCCGGCGACTCAAAGCACAGCTGGACCGTGCTGGCATCAGCTTCCGCGAAGTGGACATCGAGCACGACGCGACGGCCGCCGCGTTCGTGGCCGGCGTCAACGGAGGCAACCAGACCGTGCCGACCGTGCTGCTACCGGATGGTTCAGTGCTGACCAACCCCACCATCGACCAGATCACCGAAGCCACCGCCGCCTAGCCGGGGAGTCGATCCTACCCGGACCGTGTGCGTAAGCACTATGCTACGAGGCGTGATTGGCCGGTAGACGGTTCGTGGCGAGGAGGATGGGCCAGTGGAGATCACCGACCGAAAGCTCTGGGAACGAGAACTCACTGACCACCTCAGGTGGCACGCCGCAGACCTGCACAACTCACCTGTGGCCGGGGCCAAGCCCGGGCTGTGGCTCAGCACCCCGAAACTTGCGCTGTGGACGATCATGGTGATGGTGCTGACTAGCGCGGGATGGGTCATCGGGCTGTACTTCATCTGAGTCTCAGCTGGCGGAGTCCGGCCCGGTCATAGCATTCGGGACCCCTGAATGGACACCAGTGAAGTGGTCGAGGGTGGGACGTAATGCTGGTCCAACCTCCGGGAACTGAGGGAGCGGTGGCCTCACCCCACTAACGGGGGGTGAGGCCACCGCCGACGACTTGAGGACTAGTAGCCCCCGATACGGATGCTAATCAGTCCACCGCCGCTGTGGCGCTTGCGACCATAGCCGTCGCGGCCCTTGCGGTGACGGCTGTAGCCGTAACCCTTGCGGCCATAGCCGTCGCGGCCACGATCCCCATGGTCGTAGCCGGAGCGGCCAAAGTCGAAGATCTCCGCGATCCTCATACGTCCTCCCTCTATCGTTTCTCCCTGGAACCTCGTTTTTGTTGGAAGAGCCAGGTATTTTCTCTCCGCTCGTGACAGCTGATGGAGCAGCGAGGCGCCCAATTTCACTCCCGAAGCGGCCTTCCCCTTCGCGAAAGGAACCCAGTCGGCTCCGCGGTAAACCAGAAGATCGATCTGATTGCCCGAGGCTGACTCCGTCAGTCTTACTACAAATTTTCAACGGGCGTCAACAGGCGCTACTTACGTTCCACTGTGCTTGTTATGCGCTTGTTACCATGAGCTCCTGTTCGTCAGCCAAGACAGCAGCACTGCAGCTACGACGGAATGTTAAATCTGCGTAAGCAGTCAGTGAGAATGTGCTACATTCACCTTGGGCCATCAGGGTTAGCTCGTCGGGCTGGCGGAGAGT
>JBOHFU010000584.1:0-2915 GCA_050699675.1 Pseudonocardiaceae bacterium | reverse complement strand
CGTTTGACGACGGCGCTGCTGGCAGCGTCGAGCAGGTCGATCTCCTCGGTTGCCGGCGGTGCAGCCGGACCCCGAGAGGTAGCGGGGGTTACCGGCGACGCGGGAGCGGCGGCTCCCTCCTCCGGTGCCAGGCTCTTGGCCAGGCAGTCCGCAAACTGACCGATGATCTTCCCGCCGACGTCCTCGATCATGCCCCGGCCGAACTGAGCCGGCTTACCCGTGATGGTGAGATCGGTCACCAGCGTGACCGTGGTGCCCGCTCCGTTCTCGGCGAGGGTGGCGGTCACCGTGGCCGCTGCGGTGCTCTGGCCTCCGGAGGCCGTGCCGGTCGCCTCGATCACGGTGCGGTGCGCCGCCTGATCGATCTCGGTGAAGCGGCCCGATCCCCGGTACTGCAAGGAGATCGGGCCCAGCCGGACCTTCACCAACCCGGTGAACTCATCACCGGCAGCCGACGTGATGGTGGCTCCCGGGAAACACGGGGCGACCCGTTCGGGATCCAGCAGCGCCCGCCACACGGTGTCCACCGGCGCCGGGACGGTGAACTTGTTCTCCAGCTTCATGCAGGTCAGCCTCCCACCCCGGCGGCCGCGGCGACCGCCCGCCCAGTCAGTACCCGGGCCAGGTGCTCGCGGAAATCGGCGTCGGCATTGCCGTCTGACGTCGGATTGGTGCCGTCGGCCGCGTGCTCGGCCGCCGCGCGGATCGTCTGGGCGTTCGCCGGCTGACCGACCAGTGCCTGCTCGACGCCGGTCGCCCGGACCGGAACGGAGCCCATATTTGTCAGCGCCACCCGAGACTGCGCGATCACCCCACCCTCGGTCCGCACCGCCGCGGCGACCGCGACGATCGACCAGGCCTGCACGACCCGGTTGAACTTCTCGTAATGCGCGCCCCAGCCGGTTTTCTTCGGGATCCGTATCTCGACGAGCACCTCGTCGGGCCCCACCGCAGTGGTGAACAGATCGACGAAGAACTCCGCAGCCGGCACGGTGCGCCGCCCGCCGGGCCCGACGATGACCATGTCGCAGTCCAGCGCCACCGCTGGGGCCAGCAGGTCACCGGCGGGATCGGCGTGTACCAGGGCGCCGCCGACGGTGCCCCGGTGCCGGATCTGCGGATCGCCCACCGTCTTCGTGGCCGCCGCCAGCAGCGCGGCGTGCTGGCCGACCAGCGGGTCGTTGATGATGTCGTGGTGCGTGGTCATCGCCCCGACGACGATGGCGTCGCCGTCGTCGCGCACCCCACGCAGCTCGCTGATCTTGTTCAGGTCCACGATCATCGTCGGCGCCGCCAGCCGTAGCCGCAGCACCGGCACCAGGCTCTGCCCACCCGCAAGGACCTTGGCGTCCTCGCCGGCCCGGGACAGCGTCTGCACCGCTTCTTCCACAGTGGACGCAGCGACGTAGTCGAACGCTGACGGGATCACCGGGCACCTCCGCTGTTGTCGCTGGCGTGGGCGTCGATGGAGCCCAGCCCACCACCAGCGGCGGCCTGGGTGACGTGCTCCGACGTGGACTTGACGGCTCCACGGGCCGACTGCACCGCCCGCCACACCCGCTGCGGCGAGCACGGCATCTCGATGTCGGTGACACCGAGGTGACGCACCGCGTCGATGATCGCGTTGACCACCGCTGGCGTCGAGGCGATGGTGCCGGCTTCCCCGACGCCCTTGACACCCAGCGGGTTTGTGGTGGACGGCGTCTCGGTCCGGTCGGTGGTGAAATGTGGCAGGTCCGAGGCGCTGGGCACCAGGTAGTCGGCCAGCGTTCCCGTGGTGAGCGTGCCGGACTCGTCGTAGACCGCCTCCTCGAACAGCGCCTGCGCGATGCCCTGGGCGAGACCGCCGTGCACCTGCCCGTCCACGATGAGCGGGTTCACCACGTGCCCGACATCGTCCACGCACACGTAGCTGCGGATCGACACCCAGCCGGTCTCGGTATCCACCTCGGTGGCGCACAAGTGGGTTCCGTGCGGGAAGGAGAAGTTCTGCGGGTCGTAGGTGGCGTCGGAATCCAAGCTGGGCTCAACCCCGGCAGGCAGGTCGTGCGCCGCGAACACCGCGAGGGCGATCGCGGCCACGGTCATGCCCTTGTCGGTGCCCTTGATGGTGAACTTGCCGTGCTGGTAATCGAGATCGGTCTCGGAGCACTCGAGCATGTGCGCCGCGATCTTGCGAGCCTTCTCGATCACCTTCTCGGCGGCCTTGACCACCGCGATGCCGCCTACGGTCAGTGACCGCGAGCCGTAAGTGTCCATCCCCTTGGGTGCGGACTGGGTGTCACCGTGCAGCACCTCGACATCCTCGAAGGCGACGCCGAGCTGGTCAGCGACGATCTGGCTCCACGCGGTGTCGTGCCCCTGTCCGTGAGCCGAAGAGCCGGTCACGACCTCGACCTTGCCGGTGGGCAGCATCCGGATCGAGGCGTGCTCCCAGCCGCCCGCGCCGTAGGACAACGATCCCAGCACCCTGGACGGCGCCAAGCCGCACATCTCGGTGAAGGTCGAGATGCCGATACCCAGCTGCACCGGGTCATCAGCCTCCCGCCGACGGTGCTGCTCGGCACGCAGAGCGTCGTAGCCGAACAGCTCCTTGGCCCGTGCAGTGGCGGCCTCGTAGTTCCCCGAGTCGTAGGTCAACGTGGAGACCGTGGTGTAGGGGAACTCCTCGTGTTTGATCCAGTTGCGCTCCCGCAGTTCGAGCGGCTCGATGCCGAGCTCGACGGCGAGCTCGTCCATCATTCGCTCGATGGCGAACGTGGCCTCCGGGCGTCCGGCGCCGCGGTAGGCGTCGGTGGGGGTCTTGCTGGTAAATACGTTCGTGCAGGCGAAGTGGTAGGCGGGGATCTTGTAGATGGAGTTGTACATGAAGGCGCCGAGCATCGGTATGCCCGGGCTGACCAGGCGCAGGTAGG
>JBOHFU010000583.1:0-2920 GCA_050699675.1 Pseudonocardiaceae bacterium | reverse complement strand
GCTCGCCGGTCAGCGTGGCGTGCAGGCAGTGGTGGATATCGTCGTTCCACTGCGCGGCCAGCCCGTAGCCCCCAGCGGCGCGCGGCGTGACCAGCCGCGGGTCGTTGAGGTCGGACTCGGCGATCAGCGACAGCGGCCGTCGCAGGTGGATGGCCAGCGCGTCCACCTCGATGGCCAGCTCCTCCAGCAGGTGGGTGGCCCGGGTGTCGCGCAGTGCGTGCACGGCGTCCAACCGCAGCCCATCCAGGTGATAGTCGCGCAGCCACTCCAGCGCGTTGTCGATGACGTAGCGGCGCACCTCGTCGGAATGCGGTCCATCCAGGTTGAGCGACGGACCCCAGATGTTGCTCCCGGCGAAGTAGGGGCCGAAGCGGTCCAGGTAGGCGCCGGACGGGCCGAGGTGGTTGTGCACGACGTCGAGGACCACGCCCAGTCCGCGGCCATGGCAGGCGTCCACGTAGCGCTTGAAGGCATCCGGCCCGCCGTAGTTCTCGGTGACTGCGTACCAGCCCACTCCGTCGTAGCCCCAGTTGCGGGGCCCGTCGACGGCGTTGACCGGCATCACCTCGACCAGATCGACGCCCAGCTCGACCAGATGGTCGAGGCGCTCGATGGCGGAGTCGAAGGTGCCACCCGGGGTGGACGTCCCGATGTGCAGCTCGTAGAGCACGCTGCCCGCCAGCGCCCGCCCGGTCCAGCCCTGATCTGTCCACTCGAAGGCGCCGTGGTCATAGACCCGGGACGCCGCGTGCACTCCGTTGGGCTGCCACCGCGATCGGGGATCAGGAAGAGGGGTGTCCTCGTCGTCCAGCCGGAACGCGTAGTCGCTGCCCGATCCAGCGTCGGCGACGGTGCCGCCCCACCAGCCGCCGGCTGTAAGGGCCAGCTCGTGATCGGCGCCGTTGACCACGATCCGCACCCGCTGCCGCTGCGGTGCCCACACCGTGAACTCCATGAGCCCCGATCATGTCAGGGTCGTGCGGCATTGTCTGGCCATGACCACAGCGAGGGGGCACCATGGGGGCATGGCTATTGGGCTGGACGGGTTCGGCCCTGCGGGGGAGTTCACCGTCGAGGACCTCGAGCGGATGCCTGACGACGGCCTCCGCTACGAGCTGCTGGACGGGATGCTCCTGGTGAGCCCGGCACCGGGGGTGTGGCATCAGGAGGTGGTGTTCGCACTCGCCCGGGCGCTGTACGCGGCGTGCCCGCCGGAGCTGCACGTGGTGATCGCCCCGTTCGAGTGGCGCGGCAGCCGCCGGACCGCGCTGCAACCCGATGTGCTGGTCGCGCGGCACGGTGACCTTCTCGCCGTGGAGGGTGGCAAGTACCTCGGAAAACCCCCTGTGCTGGCCGTTGAGGTGCTTTCGCCCAGTACCCGACGGATCGATCGGCTATCGAAACTGTCCGCGTACGAGGAGGCTGGCGTCGCGTCGTACTGGCTGGTCGACCCGGATCCGGAGACGCCCGCGCTGCATGCGTTGGATCTGGTGGACGGCCGCTATGTTGAGGTCGGGTGCCCCTCGGGCGAGCAGGCATGGCAAGCGCAGCGGCCGTTCCCGGTCACCGTCACGCCCGCGGATCTCGTTGCGGGCCTGCGCCGGTCATCGTGAGCCAGGGGCACCGACCCACTCACTGCAAGCCGAGTACGGTACGCAGCGCAGCGTCGACCTCCGCCATTTCGTGCAGAGCAAGCCGTCCGACCCGATCGCCGAGTCGCTGCGGGTCCACGGCGGTCGTCTGCTCCACGAGGACACGGTTCATGCGTCCTTCCACCTCGATCTCCGGTCGGAACGACGCGGATCGGGCGGCGGTGGAAGTAGGGGCGACGAGCCAGGTGGACAGCGGGAGCAGGTCAGACTGTACGACGACGGCCAACCGCGCGCCCTGTTGTTCATGACCACGCGCCTGCCGAGACGTTCTCAGCCGGTGCACGTCACCACGCACGCAGCGGCTCCAAGTCGGCGAGGATCTGCCGCGCTTCTGCGGCGTCGACCGGGTCTTGGGCCAGCGCGATGGCCTCCGCCCGCAGCCGGGCTGCATCCCGCCGCTGGACCTCGTGGATCAACGCCTCCCGAATCGCCGCAGAGGCCGTCGTCCCGTCTGCGGTGAGAGCGGCCAGCGCACGCGCGCTTTCCTCGTCGGGCCGGAACGTAATCGTGGCCATGGCACCAAGTGTAAGACAAACTTGAGCACACCTTCTAGCCCTAGTCAGCGAGCAGTAGGGCGACCGGGTAGTGGGTGAGCAGGTCGGCCAGGGGAGCCGGACCTGACGCCGAGAAACCGGTGAATGCGTCGGTCCACGAGCCCTCGGGTAGCGGCAACGCGGTCTCGCCCCAGCCGCCGCGGGCGGCGAGCCCGACCGGTAGCCGGGTAGCGACCGCGACAACCCCGCGGCGGGCGAACCCGACGGCGTGCGGCGCGGCCACGCCGTCGGCGTACAGCGGCGTGTAGCCGGTGAACCGCTCAGGATGGTCACGGCGGGCGCGCAGGGTCCGGGACACCACGAGCAGCTTGGCCACGCCTGCGTCGTTCGGATCCTGGCCGTCCAGGTCGGGCAGCCAGCCGTGGTCTATTCGCCGCAGCAGCTCGGCCCGGGCGGTGAAGTCCACCGGGCGGCGGTTGTCCGGGTCCACCAGCGAGAGATCCCACAGCTCGCCGCCCTGGTAGGTGTCCGGCGTGCCGGGCATCGCCAGCTGCAGCAGCACCGCGGACAGTGAGTTCGACCGGCCTGCTGGGGTGATCCGGGCCGCCACCCTGGCCACAGCGGCGCGCAGCGCGGGGTTGTCCAGCGCGGCGTCGGCGACGGCATGCATGGCGGTTTCGAATGCCTCGTCCGGGTCGGTCCAGCTGGTGCGGGTCCGCGCCTCCCGCATCGCCTTGTCCAGGTAGGCGTGCAGCCGATCCGGCGGCAGCGGCC
>JBOHFU010000582.1:0-2926 GCA_050699675.1 Pseudonocardiaceae bacterium | reverse complement strand
CCAACCGTGGAGCCCGGCCACCAGGTGTGGCTAGATGGGTCAACCTCGCAGATGTCGGCGACATAGTCGCGATACCACGAGGAGGGCTCGTCCCGCATTTCGACGGCGTTGAGTACGATGCAGATGTGATCATCGGGGAATGGGACTTCCACACTGCGAAAAACTACCTGGCCTGCCCGGATCTCCGTCACCTGATTGCTGGTTGACGCCCGGCATCGACAATTTAGGCGTACCGCGACGGTGTGCATGCGGCCGCGCAGCTCGGGCGGGTCGAGCACCTCGACGTCGACCGAACTGTCATGAGCCGACGTATCGCTGTTGGGGGACCTGCACCGTGCGTCATTCGCGACGGCGAGTGGGAGCCGCCTGATGCCGGTCGGTAGACGAAGGACGCGGCTGGCAGATCGGGGTTGCAGTGTTATACGGTCAGCAATACGGTAATGACTACGGCTAGCAAGCAGGTCACCATCACGGTGGATGAGGAGCTACTTGCCTGGTTCGAGCAGAAGGCCGCGCAGACCGGTAGCAAGCTCTCGCCGACCATCGCCAGGGCCGCACGGAACTGGATGCTGTGGGAAGACGCCGCCCGGTTGGCTGAGGCTGACCGGCGCACCGGCCGCAACACCGCCGACCACGCCGAAGCTGAGCTCGCCGCCCAGCGCGAGGCCGAGACTACTGAGGCCAGACGGGGAAACGCCGCGTGAGGCAAGGGCAGGTCTGGCAGTTCGAGCGCGACCGTCCGTCCAAGGATGATGATCCCCGCACGCCGTACCGCCTTGTCGTCAGTGCCGACTATCGGTTGCCTCCGGAGCGCCGATGGGTCCTCACGGCCCCCATCGTGTCCACGCTGGACGTCGACTCAGTTGCTGTCCGGCTCCAGCCCGACGACCCTGTCAAGGGGTTCATCCGCGCCGACGAGGTAACCCGCACTTATGTACCGTGGCTGACCGGACCGGTAGGAATGATCGCCGAGGCCACGCTCGACGCGCTCGCTGCGGCACTCCGCACCGAGATGGATCTCTAACTCTGGGCGAGGCGCTGTCCCGAGGTGAACAGCACGCCACCGGGCGTTCTCCGGGTAGCCGGGCTTGACCTCAACTGCGATTGAGATCTTAGCGTCACACGTAACGACTCCGAGCGCCGAAGCGAAAAACCGGTCGCTGCCGCGCTCCGGCGCCGTCAGGATTGTCAGACCTGTCGGCCAGGCTTGAGCTGACCGACACCGGACAGGAGCCACCGATGACTCACGCGATCTGGGCCGAGGGGCTGGTCAAGCGCTTTGGCGAGACCACCGCCCTGGACGGGGTGGATCTCGCAGTCCGCACCGGCACCGTCCTGGGCCTGCTCGGCCCGAACGGCGCGGGCAAGACCACCGCTGTTCGCGTCCTCGCCACCCTGTTGCGACCGGACGCCGGGCACGCCACGGTCGGCGGCTACGACGTGGTCCGCAACGCCCATCAGGTGCGCCAGCTGATCGGGCTGACCGGGCAGTTCGCATCGGTCGACGAAGCCCTCACGGGTATGGAGAACCTGCAGCTCATCGGCAGGCTGCTCGGGATGCCGCGACGAGACACCAAGCAGCGCGCCCGCGAACTGCTCGCGAGGTTCGGCCTGGCGGAGGCGGCGGGACGAGCGGCGAGGACCTACTCCGGAGGCATGCGTCGCAGACTCGACTTGGCGGCGAGCCTCGTCGGCCGGCCGCAGCTGCTCTACCTCGACGAGCCGACCACGGGGCTGGACCCGCGCAGCCGTCTCGACCTGTGGAGCCTGGTGCGCACCCTGGTGGCCGACGGTGTCACGGTGCTCCTCACCACGCAGTACCTGGAGGAGGCCGACCAGCTCGCCGACGAGATCGCGGTCATCGACGGCGGCCGGGTCATCGCGACCGGAACTCCGGACGAACTGAAGGCCAAGACCGGCGCCCGATCCCTCGCCGTGCGACCGGCGGATCACGCGGACCTGCCCGTCGTGATCTCCATGGTCAGGCAGCTCGCCGGTGTCGCACCGGAGGTGGACGGCCAAGTGGTGACCGCGCCGGTCACCGATCCCGCGGTACTCCCGGCCGCGGTGCGCCGGCTCGACAACGCCGGAGTGGTCATCGCCGAACTCACACTCCGCAACTCCAGTCTGAACGAGGTGTTCCTCTCCCTGACCGGGCATCCGGCGGAGGAGAGCGCGCAGACCGAAGAGACCGAAGGTGCCCTCGTATGACCTCCGCGACCGCAAACGCACCCCTCGCACGGGAACTGGCTCCCAGGGTCAGCCTCGCCGAAGGGCTACGGCAGACGATGACGCTTGCGTGGCGCACGCTGGTGCAGATCAGGCACAACCCGTGGGAGTTGGCGGACTTCAGCATCCAGCCGATCATGTTCGTGCTGCTGTTCACCTACGTGTTCGGCGGCGCGATCTCGGGATCGACCAGCGAGTACCTGACCTACTCGCTGCCCGGGATCATCGTGATGAACATGTTCTTCGTCACCATGTACATCGGCATGGGGCTCAACACGGACCTGACCAAAGGTGTGTTCGATCGGCTGCGCTCGCTGCCGCTCGCCCGATGGGCGCCACTGACCGGCCGCATCGCCGCGGACCTGGTGAAGCAGATCTGGTCGATCGTTCTGCTGCTCGGCATCGGTGCGGTCCTCGGCTTCCGGATCGGCACCTCCACTGCCGGCGTCCTCGCGGCAGTCGCGCTGATCTTGGTCTTCGCGCTCGCCTTCTCCTGGGTGTCGGTGCTGGTCGGCGTGCTCGCCAAGGACCCGGAGAAGGTGCAGCTCCTCGGCATGACCACGCTGTTCCCGATCACGTTCGTCAGCAACGTCTTCGTGCAGACCGAGACTATGCCGGGATGGCTGCAGGTGTTCGTGAACGTCAGCCCGGTGACGCTGCTCGCCGACGCGACACGTGGGCTCATGGTCGGCGGGCC
>JBOHFU010000581.1:0-2932 GCA_050699675.1 Pseudonocardiaceae bacterium | reverse complement strand
TCGATCGAGACGTGGTGGGGGTCCGGGACACTCTCCGGGCTATTCCTGGGAATACCGCTAATGCGGCGCTTATTCCTATCACCGCTGACAGGGTCGACGCAGTACTGGCAGAGGGACTGCAGCATCACTTGTTCCTGACCAGAGTTCTGACTGGTTCCGGGACGCCGACCGGTGGAAAGGGTTAGAGATGCTTATCCCCCTGACGGTAGTCGTCATCGGCTTGTTGATCGCTGTGCTGGCGATCTTCCTCTTCGTGATCGGCGTGCTTCTCAACCGCATCGCCGACAATCTAGATGACTGCCTCGAGAATGTGAAGACGATCGCCAAACACGCCGAGGTGATTGTTCCTGAGGTTGAGCACATCAACCGAACGGGCGGAGTAGTGGCAGGAGCGCTGCCGCTGTTGTACGGGGGTGCTGAGCGTATTGCCGCGAAGCTGGCTCCGCCTGCGCCTGCTCCGGTTAACGGTCACACCAATGTCCCGGCCTCGGGGCGTCGGCGTTCCCGTCTGATGGACACGGTGGGTTTCCGAGACGCTCGCCATTGATCCGGCACGCCCTCCGTCGGTAGCAACGGAGAACTCAGTGGGCAGCGACCATCAAATTGGCCGCTGCCCACTGTCGTCTTCGCGTTGGCTACGAACGCGCGCTAGCTAAACGCGCTGGCTAAAGGGGGGCTTCGTCGGGGCCACGCTGGGCGTCGGGACCACGTTGAGCGAGCGGGCCGGTCAATTCTGACTTGTACGCCCCGATCCACTCGTCCTTCCATACCTTGTCGTACTTCTGCTCGTTGCAGTGCGGGTTGTAGATAGCGGTGAGTTCCTGAACGATCTCTTCACGGTGAGATCGCGCCCACCCGGTGACCTCATAAGTGCAGATATGGAGCTTCCATCGAGAGCCGGCCCGCGCTATCCAACAGTTGGACCGCGGATGCTTGAAAGGAAGGCCGGCTTCGGCCATGTTGTCGGCATGGCCGACGTAGATGACCGCATAGCGGTCGGGCTTTTTCTCGGGATCCGGCTTGTACATGATGGCGAAAACCGCCGGTCTTTGCGGTGGTGTCCAGCCGCCAAGGATCCGCGGGCCCTCGAACGAGTAGCCGGCCAAGGATCCGAGGCGGATCATGTCCCGACCTGCGTGTTCATAAGCGTCCTCGTGTCGTGAGGCGTGCCTCTATGGGAAGAGCGCACCGGATGGCGGTCACTTCAGGAATTTCATACGTCGTCTGCCTCATCCTCGTCCTCGCTGACCGCCTCGACGCGCACGATCGGGTAGACCGGCAGCCCTGCCTTCTGCACGGCATCAGCGAAATGTTCCTTGCCTCTCTTGATCGCGTCCTCGCGGCTGTCGGCGAACACGAGAACCTGCGCACCGTAGCGGTTTGTGCCGATGCCGGTCGCGATGCCGTTGATTGGTGCGACGGCGTCGGCCAACTCGACGACCTCCTCACGCTTGATGATGCGGTCGCCCTCGGCTTCGATCCCGACGCTCCATCTGATCAACATAGATTCGGCCTCCTAGCCGAGTTTCGGAAGCAGTGTGGCGAGTTCTTCAAGGCTGCTCAGGTCGTGGCCGGACAGGAGCACGTCGATGTAGGGCTGCGCGGCCATCATACCGACGGTCTGAGGCTGGTAGTTGGGATTGTCCCCCTTGTGCGGGTTCATCCACACGATGTTGTGGCACAGTCGCGAGAGCCGCTCCATAGCGTCGGAGAGAAGTTCGGGATCACCTCGGTCGAGGCCGTCGGAGCAGATCACGACGACCCCGCCGCGGCACATGCCCCGGCGAGCCCACAGGCGGACGAACTTGTCGAGCGAATCACCGATGCGGGTGCCGCCTTCCCAGTCGACCACAAGCTTCGCGGCGCGCTCCAGTGCCTCGTCCGGTTTGCGCGTTTGAAGCGTCTTCGTCACGCAGCTCAGCCGGGTGCCGAAGCAGAACACTTCAACCTTCTGAGCGGCGCGCTGGGAGGCACCGCGCTTGGCCGAGTAGGCGAACTGCAGCAAGGCTCGAGAGTAGTCCGACATGGACCCGGACACGTCGAGGATGAGAATCAGAGGACGCAGCCGCATCCGGCGCCGCCGCCAGTACAGCTCGACCATCTCGCCATTTGTGCGCAGCGACTCGCGGATTGTCCGGCGCATGTCCGGCCTCCGCCCGTCGCGGGCGGTCCTCGTCCGACGGGTGCGACGTTTGGGCGGGGTCAGTTTGACGCGGGCCATAATGCGTCGTATCGCATCGAGTTCGTCCTTGGTGCACTCGCCGAAGGACCGATGCTTGAGGGTCTCGACGTTCGACGCCATCAGCCCGAGGAGGGTTTCTTCCTCTTGCTCCTTGCCTGCAGGCTCGGTGGCGGGGATGTCGAAGGGTACCTCTTCTACAGCGGCGGACTGCGCTTTGACCTTCAGCATCTTTTGCACGGGGCTGTCGGAGGCGAGGAAAAATGACTTGAACACCTCGTCGTAGACGACTAGATCCTCGCGGCGCATGATGAGGGTGGTTTGCCCGGCCCAATACAGGTCGACGAGATCCGTCGGATCCAGCGGGGCCATCGCCTTGCAGTAGGTGAGGATGTCACCCGAGCCGACGGCTAAACCCTTCGAGCGCAGCGCGCGGCCGAAGTCGACGAGCACCGACGTGAACCCACCGTGGTTTCCCGACATCGGTATCAGACGGATCCGTGAGGCGTCTCATGCATTGGACGTCACTTCCCCGAGATTATCGCGCACCAGAGCGAGATCGTCGCGATCTTTCACGATCGAACCGAGGGTGACATCGGCGACGGAAGCGTTGAGGCCGGTCTCGCCGAGGAACGCAAGGGTGCGGGACCAGTCGATGGTCTCCGCGACGCCCGGCGGTTTTGCAAGATCCATCTCGCGGAGGCGGTTGACCGCTGCCACCACCTTGCGGGCGAGCCCCTCGGACACCTCGGG
>JBOHFU010000580.1:0-2933 GCA_050699675.1 Pseudonocardiaceae bacterium | reverse complement strand
TATCGAAGCGCGTGACGGTCGGTATGGATTCGCCGGTTGGGTGGATCGATGCGGCGTTGAACGGCAAGGCTGGATAGTCGGGATAGGGGTGGGCAAGCTGGCTACGGCGCCGATGGCGTCGACCGAGCAGCGATGCGACGATCGGCAGCACCAGCAACGACGTCCACAAGACCAGCAGCGGGCGGTCCAGGAACAGCCGGCGCAGCCGGTCGCTCATGCTCATGGTGACCTGCCATTGATCGACGGAGTTGTTCGAGACGCTGACCGCGACGCCGATGTCGAGCCGGGCCAGGTCCACGCCGCTGGGACCGCTACCCGCCAGGGTATTGCCGCGTGCCGCTGATCCCTGCGCGGCGCCCTGGAAGGACAGGCCGTGGATCCGGGCGGCGATGACGGTGTTGTCGTGCACGTCCGCGCTGGCGGCGCGAACCTGGACCCCGGTGTCGGCGCCGGCGACGGTGTTGTGATCGACAGTCACGTCAGTGGCACCGTCACGGACCGCGATCGCGACACCGGCCGAGGAGGTGACGGTGTTGGCGCTGATCTGGGCGCCGTGGACAGCACCGCGGACGACGATGCCTTCGGCATTGTTGACCACTGCCATACCTGTCACGACGGTATCGTCGGCGTCCCAGACCAGCACGCCGTTGCCCGCGTTGAAGCGGGCGGTGGAGTCTTGGACGCGGAAGCTGCGTTGGCCGTCCAGAGAGGCCCCGGCGGCGCCGGGTCGGTCGGCCAGCGGCCGCCCATCGAATCGGATGCCGTCGTCGCCGTTGTGTTCGGCGCTCACATGGCGCAGGGTCACTGCCGAGGCGCCGCGGTCGGTCACGATGCCGCTGCCGGCGTTGCCGCTGGCGGTGCTGGTGCGGATAGTGGCACCGGTCGAGCCCTGGTGCAGCAAGATCCCGTCGGCGGTGGCGTCGTCGAAGGTGCTGTCGGCGATGGTGAGCCCGTTGGTGTCGGAGCTGAACAGCCCGTAATGGTTGGCCTGCACGGTGGTGTCGGTGATCGATCCGGTGCCGGCAGCGGACTCGCTGCCGGTGACCGCCAGGCCGCCGGTGCGGCCGCTCCAGAAGCCCAGGTGGGAGAGCGCGGCGAAGTGGGTTTGCAGGTCCGAGTCGGCCACCCGGAGGTAGGCCCGCCCGTCGGTGACCTGCTGGTCGGGGCTGTTGGTGGCCGGGTCCCAGCTGGTCAGCGTCAGCGGGCGGCCTGGGGCGCCGGTGAGCTCGATGGAGCCTTTCCACCCCACCACGGAGGTGAAGCCGGTGGGGGTGCTGGTCATCCGCAGTGTGGTGCCGGGAGCGTGCAGGGTCAGGTGTGCGCCCGGCCCGACCAGTACTGAGTTGGTCAGGGTGACGGTGGTGGCGTCGATGCGCTGGGCAGCTCCCTGTAGCAGCAGGGATTCCAGGGTGTAGGGGGCGCGGCGGGCGGTGAGGACGAGGGTGGGTGCACCGTGTTCGCGGTCCAGGTATGCCGGGCCGATCCAGGGGATGGCTCGGAGCTGGGCGAGTAGCCGGGTGTCCTCGGCGGCGACCAGGGTTGCCTGCGATCGGGCCTGCTCGAGCCGGGCCTGTTCCGGGCTGGCCGTCCCCGGATGGGCAGGTCGGGTCGGTAGGTCGCGGGCCAGCCAGCCGGGGACGTAGACGGCCGCGGCGAGCACGGCGGCGAAAGCGAGCAGGCTGAGCGCGATCGCCATCCACGGGCCGCGGCTGCGGCTGGATCGCCTGGTATGAGCGCGCATGGTCAGGCCTTCGCCGCGGTCCCGCTGAATGCGTGGCTGGTTGTCACGCTGGCCGCGTTCTGCCCTTCGCCACCGATGAGGTCGAACCGGCGGGTCAGCCAGCCCTGCTTGTTCATGGTCAAGAACGCGTAGGTCTTGATCGGCAACGCCACGAGTATGATCACTGTGGCGACCAGGGGAAGCAGCCACAGGTCGGCGGGTCGGCGCCGCAGGTGTGACACGCTGCGGATCGCGCGGCTCAGGAACAGCCAGATCAGAGCCAGCGCGAGCGCGGTCGTGACGCGGGGGTAGAGCGCGGCGACGATGACGTAGTAGATGGTGGCGCCCATCGTGACGGGCGTGAGCAGGATCTGGAACACGGTGAGCTGGGAGATCGCGGGGACCCGCCACAGCCAGCCCTTCCACAGCGCGGTGAGGTAGCAACGGTAGGAGTTGCGGCTCCAGCGGATGCGTTGCTTGCAGAAGGCCCGGAAGGTGGCCGGGAACATCGACAACGCCCGGGCGCTGGACTGGTGCACCGTCTGAAAGCCGCTGGCCAGTACCAGCCAGGTCAGGCGGCCGTCGTCACCCGCGATGCAGCGCCGACCGAGGAAGAACTCGTGCTCGAGATGCGGCAGCACCTTGAGCACCACCGAGCGGCGGTAGGCGGCGGTGCGGCCGGAGACGCAGACCACCGCCCCGGCGCGGCCGGTGGCCGGCACGTAGTCCAGATAGCGGTTGTCGATGATCCAGTCCGCGACGCGGCGCCACACACTGGTATTGGGTTCGAAGACGTTCTGCCGCGTGCCCACCGCGCCGACCATGGGGTCGATGAAGGGCATCTGAACTGCGGCCAGCAGCCCAGGGACCCAGCGGGTGTCAGAGTCGGTGAGCACAACCACCTCGGCGGTGGCGGCCCGGATACCGACGCCCAGCGCGGAGCGTTTGCCCTGATGGGCGAACATGATGACCTGTAGGCGGGGGTCGTGGCGAGCGATCAGGCGGTGCTGGGCGTCGGCGTCGGCGACATCGAGGACGATCACGACCTGGTCGGGGTTCTCGGCGAGCCAGGTGTCCAGGCATGCCTCCAGGACATCGGGGTCCTCGTGGTAGGACGGGACGACCACCGAGGTAGTGGTGCGGAACTCGTTGACGGTGGGCCGGTACCGCATGGAGAGCAGCTTTCGCACCGCCCACACCGACCAGGACACCA
>JBOHFU010000579.1:0-2935 GCA_050699675.1 Pseudonocardiaceae bacterium | reverse complement strand
AATTTCTTCGAACTGGGTGGGGACTCGATTCTGAGCATTCAGGTGGTGTCCAGAGCCCGACAGGCCGGGTTGTGGCTCACAACCAAGGACATCTTCTTGCGTCAGACCATCGCGGAACTGGTTTCGGGTGTGGAGATGGAGGTGACGCCTGAGTTGGTGGATCGTGATGTGGTGGTGGGTCCGGCGCCGCTGACTCCGATTCAGCATTGGTTCTTCGAGACCGAGGCGGATTATCTGAACCATTTCACTATGTCGATGTTCGTGGAGTTAGCCGGGGATCTCGACGAGGACGCTTTGCGCGCGGCGCTGGACGCGGTCGTGGCGCACCATGAGGCGCTACGGATGCGGTTTAACCACACCGATGAGGGATCGAGCAGCGGCACCGCTGCTGGGTGGCGCCAGGATGTGGCTTTTGTTGAGTCCGTCGAGGTGTTGCGGCGGTGTGATCTGTCTGGTCTGGATGTTGACGGTCAGCAGATCGCGATGGAGGAAGCCGCGCTGGCGTGTCAGACCAGCCTAGATATCACCGGTGGTCGGCTGGTGCGGGCGGTGTTGTTCACTATGGGTTCCGGGTGTGCGCCTCGGCTGTTTTTGACCATCCATCACTTGGTGATGGATGGGGTGTCCTGGCGGATCCTGTTCGAGGATCTGGAGAAGTCCTACCGGCAGGTTTGTGCGGGCCATCCGGTGGAGCTGGAGCCGGTCGGGACCTCGTTGAGGCAATGGGCGTACCGGTTAGCTGAACACGTCGGCTGCGGTGGGCTGGATGAGGCTCTGGCCTACTGGACCGCGGTGCCTGCCACCGCGGCGGCTGATCTACCGGTGGACCGTGCCGGGTTGAACACGGTGAGATCCAGCAGCGCCGTGTCCGTACGGCTGGGCCGGCAGGACACGGATGCATTGTTGCATCAGGTGCCGGGGGTGTACCGCACCCAGGTCAACGATGTGCTGCTGGCCGCGCTGGGCCGGGTGCTGTCACGGTGGTCCGGGCGTGAGCGCGTGCTGGTCGAGCTGGAGGGTCACGGCCGGGAGGAAATCCTCGACCGGGTCGATCTGTCCCGCACGGTGGGGTGGTTCACCACGACGTTCCCGGTGGCACTCGGGGTGTCGAGGACCTCGGACTGGGGTGAGGTCCTGAAGTCGGTCAAAGAACAGTTGCGGGCGGTGCCGCACCGGGGGTTGAGCTACGCGGCCCTGCGCTATCTGAGTGGGCCGGACTCCCCGGCGAGGGTGCTACGGGGTGACCCGCAGCCGCAGATCTCCTTCAACTATCACGGTCAGTGGGATGTGGCGGCAGCGGACTCTGAGGGGCTTTACCGCGGTTGGTACGCCGACATCGGGCAGGACGCCGCTTCCGCGAGTGTTCGTCCCTGTCTGCTGGATGTTACTGGTCTGGTTACGGACGGGGAGTTGGAGCTGTCGTGGGTCTACTCCAGCGAGGTACACGATGAGACCACCGTGCAGCGGTTGGCCCAGGAGGTCATCCATGCGCTGCGGGAAATCATCGAACACTGCGCGGCGCCGGGGGCGGGGGGGCGGACCCCGTCGGACTTCCCGCTGGCCGGTCTGGACCAGCCCGCGGTGGATCGGCTGGTCGGTGACGGGCGCACGGTGGAGGATGTCTATCCGCTGACGCCGTTGCAGTCCGGGATGGTGTTCCACAGTCTGGTCGATGCCTCCTCCGGGGCCTATGTCGACCAGGTGTGTCTGCGGTTGTCGGGGATGTCAGATCCGCAGGCGCTGGGGGTGGCCTGGCAGCGGGTGGTAGACCGGACACCCATTCTGCGTAGCCGGGTGGTCTGGGATGGTGTGGACCAGCCACTGCAGGTGGTGCACCGTCAGGTCACGGTGCCCACTACCTACCACGACTGGCGTGACCGGTCCCCGGCCCAGGCAGCAGAACAACAACGCCAGCTGCTGGCGGCCGACCTCGCCGCGGGCATGGATTTGACCACGGCACCGCTGTTACGGGTGGCGATTGCCCGATTGCCCAACGACGAGACCCTGCTGGTCTGGACATCACACCATGTGCTGCTCGACGGGTGGAGCACGGCCCAGGTACTCGAGGAGATATCCGAGCAGTACACGGCGATCGAGCAAGGCCGACAAGCCCAGCTGGTGTCCCGGCGTCCCTTCCGGGACTACCTACACTGGCTGCACACCCAGGACCAGCGCCAAGCCGAACAATACTGGCGGGCAGTGCTGTCGGGCATCGAGTCGCCCACCCCGCTGCCTTATGACCGGGCGCCGATCGAGGCCCACCGGACCGAGTCCTCTCAGTCGGTGCCCATCGAACTGCCCGCCGAGGAGTCAAGCCGGCTGCAGCGTGTGGCCCAGCGCAACGGGTTGACGGTGAACACCCTCGTGCAGGGCGCCTGGGCACTGTTGCTGTCGCGCTACAGCGGCCAACGCGACGTGGTGTTCGGGACCACGGTCTCCGGGCGGTCCGCCGAGCTGGTGGGTGTCGAAGACATAATCGGCATGTTCATCAACACCGTGCCGACCCGCGTGGAAATCCACGACAGACAACCGGTGGTGTCGTGGCTGCATGACCTGCAAACCAACCAGGTCAACTCCCGCAGCTTCGACTTCGTCTCGCTGACCCACCTGCAAACCTGGAGCGACCTGCCCGCCGGGACCAACCTATTCAACAGCATCGTGGTCTTCGAGAACTACCCCTTCGATCAGGCGGCCATCACCCAAGGCGGCCTGCAGGTGCGCGAGTTCCAAGCGGTGGACACCACCAACTTCCCACTCGCCCTGTCCGCCTCCTACCTCAACGAACGACTCAGCCTCAGCCTCGCCTACGACCCCACCCTGTTCGATCCGGCCACGATTGAGCGGATGGCTGGGCATTTGCAGTTGTTGTTGGCGGGGATCGCTGAGGATGCCGATTGTCCGTTGGGTGAGTTGCCGTGGATGTCTGACACCGAAC
>JBOHFU010000578.1:0-2944 GCA_050699675.1 Pseudonocardiaceae bacterium | reverse complement strand
CTCGCCGATGTGGAGCGGGAATGCCGGGAACTGCTGGACGCACTCGGCCCGCAGCTGTCACCCGGTCAGCGCGAGGCAGTCGCGCTTGCGGGCCGATACCACGACCTCGGCAAGGCGCACCCGACGTTCGTGGAGTCGTTGGCGCGGGCCGACGGCTCCGCACCCGAGGACGGCGGGCCGTGGGCGAAGTCTCCTGGTCGGACCCCACTGCGGCACAATCCGCCGCACTTCCGGCACGAGCTGGTGAGCGCGCTACTGCTGCTCGACGACACAACCGGCCTGCTCGACGGGGTCGCTGAACCTGACCTGGTCGCCTACCTGGTCCTCGCGCACCACGGCAAGGTGCGGTTGACGGTCCGGGCGCGCCCGGATGAGCCGCAGGGCACCATCCTCGGCGTCGTCGACGAATCGTCCACAGTGGACACCACGTTGCCGGTTGCCGGACTGTTGACCGCCCGGCCGGTATCGCTGCAGGCCACCCGGTTCGGTCAGGGGTCGCTGACCAGCCGGGCACTGCGGCTGCGCGACCGCGCGGATCTCGGCCCGTTCCGGCTGGCGTTCTGCGAGGCATTAGTACGCAGCGCCGACTGGCGGGCAAGTGCGAGGTACGAGGGGACCACGTCATGACCGCGCTGACCCTGCCCGGGTGTCGCACCACACCGCTGGGCAGCTACCTGGCCGCGCTCGGGTTGTTGCGTGCCGTCACCCGGTTGCTCGACAGCGAGGTGACGGGACGTTGGGAACGGCAGCGGTTCGTGCTAACCAGCCGGTTCGCGACGCTCGACGAGCTGGTGGACACGCTGTTGGCGCGGTTCGAGCCAGAGGCCATCGTCTCGCCATGGAATGCCGGATCGGGCTTCGCGGGCAATGGCAAGAACGTCACTGCTGAACGGGCCCTGCAGGTCGTCCGGCAGTCCGACGATCCACGGCTCGCGTGCCTGCGCGAGGCGGTCGCCGCGGGTGACCGAATTGTGGCGGTCGCCTGGGAACGGGGCTGGGGCGGCAAGGGCGACGAGCTGTGGGACAAGGCCCGCAAGCGAGACGTCCTCGGGCTGTGCCGCAACGAATTCCCCGACCACGCGCTGCCCTGGCTCGACGCTGCGGTTGCCCTCGGCCAGGACGACGACCCCGCCTACAGCCGGCTGCTCGGCACCGGGGGCAACTTCGGTCGCCAGGACCTCTCAGCCACCTACTTGGCGCGGGTGCAGTCGGTCCTTACCGACCGCCGCTCCCGGGGGTGGCTGCACTCCCTGCTCAGTGGCCAGGAATCGAGCACTTACCTGCGTGACGCGGTCGGGCAGTTCGACCCCGGCCGGGCGGGCGGTATCCAGTCCTCGCCGCTGGAGAAGGCCGACGACAAGGGATTCGTCAACCCCTGGGCCTTCTTGCTCACCGTGGAGGGAGCGCTGCTGTTCGCCAGCGCCGTGGTGCGGCGTCATGGCGCCGAGTACGCACGGGCTGCACTCCCGTTCCAGGTCCACGGCTCCACGGCCGGGTATCCGACCCAGGCGCCGGAGGAGAAGGTACTCGGCGAGTTATGGGCCCCGGAATGGTCTGCTCCGGCCCGGCTGAACGAGGTCACGCATCTGCTCGCCGAGGGCCGGGCCGAGTGGAACCACCGTCCGGCCGGCTCCGGGCTCGACTTCGTCAGGGCGGTCGCCATGCTCGGGGTGGACCGCGGTATCGACGCCTTCGAACGTCACCTGTTCGTCGACCGGCACGGCCAGAACCCGCTCGCCGTACCCGCTGGGCGGATTGTGGTTCGCCGTCGCCGCGGGGTGCAGTTGCTGGCCGGGCTCGACGCCTGGCTGAATCGGCTCCGACGTGCCGAGCTGCCGTCGCAGGTGGCGGCGCGGCTGCGCGGGATCGAGCAGGCGCTGTTCAGCCATGCCCGCTCCGGCGAACCCGACCAGCTCGCCGAGGTGATCGCTGCTGTCGGGCGCTGCCACGAGGCAGTGGCCCGTTCCGGCGCGGTGCAGCGGGCCGTCCCTCCGCTACGGATGACGGAAGGTCCTGCGCTGCTCGACGAGCTCCGTAAAGAGGCAGAAGATAACGCCGAACTGCGGATAGCACTCGCCTTCGCCACCGCCCGCGATCAGGAGCGCAATCTCCCGCTGCGCGCGTTGCTGTCCCCGGTCACCACCGAAAAGCCGGCGCACGGGAGGCGGACACACCGGGCAGGGGAGGCGGACACGCCGGGCGGAAGGTCGGTCTGGACCGGGCGACCTGCGCTCGCGCCGTTGAGCATCGGACTGGCCGCGGCCTTGGCCGAGGTGGCCCGGCGTCGCGGGTTCCCCGGTGCGGTGGACGAGGTGGTCACCGATCTCGAACCCGCCGTGAAGGGTGTCCGGATCGGCTTTCAGCGAGGCGTGCAAGTCCGTGCCGCCGACGTGCGCTGTTTCGTTGCCGGTGAGCTCGATGATTACCGCCTCTCGGACCTGCTTGCCGGGCTGCTCACCGTCGACTGGAGCGGCACACCCGACGTCCTGCTCCCCCACCGGGGCCAGCCACCGGACCCCGCGCTGGACCTGCTGCTGCCGTTCACCGGCACTGGCCCGATCAGGCTGCCCGACGAGGCGCTGTTGCGGCCGGGTTCCGAATGGCCGGCGCTGCTCCAAGCCAGCCGTACCTCGGAGGTACTCGCCGACGCCGCCCACCGGCTGCGGATCGCGGGCCTGCGCCAGGTCATCACCCCGGGTGTCGCGCCGTACGAGGGCGCCCGGCTTGCGACCGTCCTACTGCTGCGAATCCCCGACGGCGACCGCCTCGCCGCGCTGCGCCGCGTCGCCGTCCTTCCCCAGGCCACCAGCGCACAGTCCACCAGCGAACAGAATCAGGAGATCTCCGCATGACCCCCCGGCTGAGTTTCGACGTCGACCTTGCTCCGCTGCTCGGCAGCACCTTCCAGCCCACCGGCTTTCCCGACATCGGCGCCGCGACGTTC
>JBOHFU010000577.1:0-2945 GCA_050699675.1 Pseudonocardiaceae bacterium | reverse complement strand
CCTGCCCGACGTGTACGTGCCGTGCGAGGTCTGCGGGGGGGCCCGGTACAACCGGGAGACCCTCGAGGTGCACTACAAGGGCAAGACCGTCGCCGAGGTGCTCGATATGCCGATCGAGCAGGCGGCGGTGTTCTTCGAACCGATCTCGGCGATCCACCGGCACCTCAAGACGCTGGTGGATGTCGGGCTGGGTTATGTCCGGCTCGGGCAACCCGCGCCGACGCTGTCCGGCGGGGAAGCCCAGCGCGTCAAGCTGGCCAGCGAGCTGCAGAAACGCTCCACCGGCCGCACTGTCTACGTGCTCGACGAGCCCACCACCGGCTTGCACTTCGAGGACATCCGCAAACTGCTTGGCGTCATCAACGAACTGGCCGACAAGGGCAATACCGTGATCATCATCGAGCATAACCTCGATGTGATCAAGTCGTCGGACTGGGTGATCGACATGGGTCCAGAGGGTGGCGGAGCCGGCGGCACCGTGATCGCCGAGGGTTCCCCCGAGCAGGTCGCCGCCATCGACACCAGCTACACCGGACAGTTCCTGCGCACCGTCGTCGACGTGCAGCATCCGACACCGCCGCGGCGGCGCCGGGCCACCGCCGCCGCAGGCTGAACACCCCAATCCTGGAACGCCACCGGCATCGTCAGGAGCTGGGGCATCGTGGGGCGAGCCGTCCGCACGCCTCAGGACATGGCTGACGAGCTGCGCTGGCCGGGGGCGCACCCGATGTCGCTGGACATCAGCCTCGACCAGCTGGGCTGGATGCGTCCCACCCGAGCGCTGTCGGGGCACGCCACACCCGTGCCTGGCTTGTTCATCACCGGGGCCGGGACCGCACCGGTTGGGGGCATTGCGGGTTCCCCCGGCCGCGCCGCGGCCAAGACGGTCCTGACCTGGCGCCGTCGCGGCGGGCGCTGACGACTACGAGTGACTATAGTTGCCGGGGTGTGGGGAGGCGTCGGCTTGGCTCGACATCAGTGGTTGCTGATCGTCGCCATCGCGGCCGGCTTGGTGGGCATGCACCACCTGGTCCACGACGACACCGCGCACCCGATGCCGATGACCATGGCGAGCGTGACGCCCACCGAACACGTCCACCCCGCCCCCGCCCCGATCCGGGTCACACCGGTTGCGGTGACATCGACCTTGGTGCCGCACGTCGACTGTTGTGATCCGATGAACATGGTGGGGCATTTGTGTTTGGCGGTGTTGACCGCCATCATCGCCCTTGTTGCCGCGATGATCTTCGCGGCAGTGCGCCGTCGACCACTGGAGCCGGGGTCCCTGCTGGCAGCTGTCAGGGCCGTTGCGGCGCGGGCACCGCCCATCGGTTGCGCTCGGCTCACCCAGCTCTGCGTACTGAGGCGCTGATCAGTCGCTGATCTCTCAAGCGATTGATTCAGCCAACCCCTTTATGCAGAGGAACATACGCATGTCCACACGCACGATCATGAGCTTGGTCGCGGCTGCGGCCGCCGCCCTCACTGCCGGTGCCGCGCTCGGCGGCTGCGGCACCACCTCCACCCCACCCGCCGGCAGCTCGGCAAGCTCATCGCAGGTCGCCCAGGCCCACAACCAGGCCGATATCACGTTCGCCCAGGGCATGATCCTGCACCACGCCCAGGCCATCGCCAAGTCCACGATGGCTGCTGAACGGGCAGGATCACCCCAGGTGAAGGACCTCGCTGCCCGCATTCAGGCCGCTCAGCAACCCGAAATCGATCAGCTGAGCGGATTCCTGCGTGCTTGGAACGCCCCGGTGCCCGCCACGAACAACCCGATGGGCGGTATGGGGCAGATGGATCACGGTGCCGGCGGCGCAATGCCCGGCATGATGTCCGGCGACCAGATGCGGCAGCTCGGGCAGGCCACCGGTGAGGCGTTCGACCGGATGTTCCTGCAGATGATGATCGTTCACCATCAAGGGGCTGTGACGATGGCCAACGCTGAACTCAGTGACGGACAAAACCCTGACGCCCGCCAACTCGCCCAGCGCATTATCGACGCCCAACAGCGCGAGATCAACGAAATGAAGACCCTTCTCGGCGGGTAGTGACCTGCGCGTGGGGACCCCGCGAGCTGGTTACCGAACCCGCCTAGCGTCGGTCATGAGACCGGCCAACTGACACCGTGTCATCGAGGAGGACAGTCATCATCATGGGAGACGACTCAGGCGACGTCTCGGCCAGGTCACCGGCCCGGCCCGACGAGGCATTTGATACAAGGTGGGGCACGCAGGTGAGCGGCGTCGTGGGCCGCTGCCTGTTTGCCATGGTGGTCGGCTTGGTGCTGATCGTCAGTGGCTGCACGGCTACTCAGTCCACCAGCCCCCCACCTCCCGCTGCGCCGCCCCCGTCGAACGAGGTCGGCCCGCTCCCGGCGGACTGCGCCGACCCGATCACCGAATCCGATCAGGCCAGCGCGGCCTTGGCGCGAGTCCGCCCCGGCAGCACGGTGTGCTTGAGCGGCGACGGTTTCACCGATGCCGAGTTGGAGGTGACGACCTCGGGAACGCCTCAGCAGCCGATCACGATCATCGGCGACGGCGTGACCATGCGAAGCATGAAGGTCGAGGCCGACTACATTGTCATCCAGGGCCTGACGCTGCGGGATGGGGATGGTCTGACGATGGCCGGTCGCGGACTCGTCGCTCGCGATAATGTGATCTACAACGCGGCGAAGGACGGCCTCGTCTGCCAGGTTTGCATTGATGCGAACCTCGAGTCGAACACCGTGCAGCGTGCCGATGGGACCGGGATCTACCTCGGCGGCCAGCGGATCACCGTCCGGAACAACACAGTGAGCGAGTCGGTAGCGCTCACTCAGAACGATGCCGACGGCATCCGATTTTTCGGAAGTGGTCACCGGTTGATCGGGAACACGATCAAGGACATCAAAGCCAGCGGCTACCGTGACGAAGGTCCGCACACCGACTGCTTCCAGA
>JBOHFU010000576.1:1319-2948 GCA_050699675.1 Pseudonocardiaceae bacterium | reverse complement strand
GCTGTCCTGGGACGAGTCCCTATGGCTGGCCCGGCGGTTGCCCAACCTGCGCGCATTGCTGCACACCGTGACGCTGGGCCGCTATGTGCTCACCCTAACCCAGGGCCATCCCAAGCTGCTGGAGCTCGCCGACGCGGCCGCAGCCGACCTGCCCCGGTTGGCCTACCAGCTGGCTGAGGTCGAAGCAGCGGTGGACGGGGCGGCGCTGGCGGCGTTTCTCGCCGAGGGCGACACCAGGCTGGACGCCGAGCAGTTGCTGCAGATCTTCACCGCGTGGACCGTCACCGTCGCCGCGACGCTGCCCACCCCGGCGCGGTTGCTGTTGCAAACACTATGCCGGCTCGAGGAGACCGACCGGAACACGGCCATCGTCGGCGTGACCTGGGCTATCCTGTGGCGGCGCTTGGACCAGCCCGGTGCACCACCACCGCTGGCCTCGGGGATCGCTGCGCTGGTCAGCGCCGCACTGATCACCACCGACCCGATCGATGATCCCGCCGATCCGGACGAGCCCGTGCGCTACCGGATCCACCCCGGCATCGTCGAGGCCATCCACTCAGCGACCCCGGAGCCGGTCACCGCCGCGGTCGACGCGCAACTCGCCGCCTGGTGGACCGTCATCGGCGACGGGGGGATCGAGCAGCAGCAAGCTAGCAAGAACATGGTGCGGGCCAGCCTGGCCGCCGCCCGCTACCTGCTGCGTCAACACGACTACAACGCCGCCAGTTGCCTACTCGAACGCGCCCTGATCCGGGATAGCTACTCCCCGGCCACCTCGCTTGCTGTCATTCCCCTGCTGCGGCGCATCGCCGAGGCCACCGGCAGTCTCAAAGACCTCGTCGTGCTCGGCGCCGCTGTCCGCAGGCTGGATCCCGGTGAGGCCGAAACCCTGCTGCGCCGCGCCTACGACCAGGCCACGACCAACGGCGAATACGCCCTCGCCTCCACCACCGCCGGCGAGTTGGTCACTCTGCTGCGTGACCAGGGCAGGCTTGGCGAGGCTCTCAGGCTGGCCGGCCAGAAGATCGAACACACCAGCCAAGCCGGCTTCGGATTCTGGACCCAACTCAGCGACCAAGGACGGCGGCTGCAGATACTCAGTCTGCTCGGCCACCATGAGCAGGTCCTCAGCGAATTGCCCGCGTTGCGGGCCCGGATAGCCGACCTGCCCGACCAGCGCGCCGACAACGACCGGGTGAACCCGTGGACCGCTCGGGAGGGCGTTCTGTATGTCGGCCGCTTGTCCGCAGTGGCCTTGAAGCGATGGGACGACGCGCTCGACCTCAACGCCGAGATCACCAGCACCCAGCGGCGACGCGACGCCAGCCCCCACGAGATCGCCCGCACCCGGTTCAACGACTACATCCCACTGCTTCACCTTGGTCGGCTAGCCGACGTTGACCGCCTCCTGCGCGACTGCCAAGACGTCTTCGGCACCGTCGGTGACATCACGCAGCTCGCTGCGGTCTACAGTGCCCGCGCCGACCTGGAAGACAAACGTGACCACCCGGTGGACGCCGTCGACCACCAGCGCACCTCACTGCGCCTCCACTACCTCCACCCCGACCCCCGCGAGATCTCGACGGCGCACCACAACCTCGCCAACTACCTGTCCCGCGCCGCCGGGAA
>JBOHFU010000576.1:0-1219 GCA_050699675.1 Pseudonocardiaceae bacterium | reverse complement strand
GCCGGTGCTGCCGGTGCTGCCGACGACTCTGGCCGAAGTCACTCGCCTGGTCGACGCCGATGACGAGGTCCGTTTCGGCGATCTCGTGGTCGCTCTGTGCCCCGACCCCGGCACTGCCGAGCACGCCCTGGCCGAGCTGTTGGCCACCGCCGCGATCTCTGCCGCTCGGCAGGAGAGCGCCGGTGAAGCTGTGCCTGGGTGACCATCTGGACTGGCTGGCGCTGCGGCAGGTCAGGCTAGCCTGGGCGAATCTGACAGCGCGGCGGCGGCCTCGAGCAGCATCCAGCCCGACAGCTGCACCGACAGGTCACGCTCGGCCAGGCCCGGCCGGGGCTGCTGCGCCGGGACCGTCCACTGCGGACCGAACACCGGGCCACCGTCGGCGATGATCCGGTTGGTCCAGGCCGCCTCCGCGGAGTCCAGCACCAGGCGCGCGGCGGTCTGCCCGGACGGCAACCGGTCGGCGGCCAGCGCGAGGTAGCGGGCCAGGATGCCGGCGAACAACCCACCATCGCCGTCGCCCTGCCCGCGCAGCACGCCGCCGTCGGTGAGGTGCTCGGCGACCGCGCGCACCGTCCGGTCAGCCTGGTCGAACCAGCGCGGTTGGCCCGTGGCAGCGCCCAGCTCGAGGCAGGCGCCGAGCAGCACGCCCTGGCAATAGGTGTAGATGGGCCGCTCGAGGGTGCGCACCGTCCCGTCCGGATTCACCCGTGCCCCGTCGAAGACCAGGCCGGTGCCCGGGTCGATCAGGTGCTCCAGCACCCAGTCCACCAGGGACGCGGCGATGCCCAGGTTGCCCCGCCGGGCGAAGAAGATCGCGGCCGGGCCGGTGGCCGGGACGTTGACGAAGTCATCACCGACCCGCCACCGCATGCCCCCGCTCGGGCCCTTTCCGAGCCGCAACCGGTGGGTGATGGCCTCCTCGGCACCGGGCCTGCGCACCCCGGCCAGCGTCGCACTGCGCTGCAACGCCAGACCCATCCAGGCGATGTCATCGTGGTAGTTGTTGACCCAGCTGGTGAGGTTGCGCACCCGCACGCCACGGACCAGCGCCGCGACGGTGCGCCGTCGGCGCCGGGTCGGGGCCCGCCGATGGGCGTCGAGCATGCAGTCCAGCAGGTGCGCCTGCCACCAGTAGTGCCAGTGCACGAAGACGGTGTCCGGTCGCTCGATCGGCCAGCCGACCCGTCCCAGCCGGGTGCCCGGCAACGCCCACAAC
>JBOHFU010000575.1:0-2948 GCA_050699675.1 Pseudonocardiaceae bacterium | reverse complement strand
TGCGTGAGTTGACGCTGGGTGGCGACGAGTTCGCCGACGACTTCGCGTTGAGCGGCGAGCAACATCTCGAACGGGTCGTAGGCACGGGAGGCCATCGTGGCGCCGGCGGGGGAGCCCAGCGCGGTGGGGCCGACCTGTCGGGCCAGGTCGGCCCACACCTGGACCGATTTTAGGGAGGTGTCCAGCCCTTGGCGCACCAGCTGAGCCATCGAGTCCTGCGCCCGGTGAGTGCTCGGGTCCGCGGGGACGTGAGCCTGCTCGGTGGTCGGGTCCGCAGCGTCGTGGACCAGATAAGGGCCTCGGCCGTCGCGGGCATCGGTTACCCGTCGGTCGGTTTTGATATGTGTAGGCATGTATCGGTGCTCCCGGGTCTCGGGGATGCTGGATAAGCCGTCCACAGACCACCATGCCCGCCGTCAGCGCGGTGTGCAACCACCCTGGCATTAAAATCGAAGTAACATTTAAACCTCCCGGCGATGACAGTACGTTACGACTTCTCCGTGACTGGTGGACGCCTTTCTTAGCGATCTTCGCCTGATGTCACCCCGGGTGAACACCGACCCGGCTGCCGATCAACGGCGGCGGGGACCTGACCGCTCAACCGATGATGGGGATTCACCCGTTGGCCGGATTCACCCGTGGACGCAGCGGCTGCTGCGGCCCGGCGGCATCGACAACTTCTCGGACCAAATGATGGTCGGGCGACAGCTGGCACACCGGGTCCGCCCGGGCAGCGTCGCCGGTGAGCTGGAAGGCCTGGCAGCGGCAGCCGCCGAAGTCGACCTCCTTGCGCGGGCAGCTCCGGCACGGCTCCGGCATCCACTCCGACCCGCGAAACCGGGTGAAGGCCGCAGAGTGGCGCCAGATCTCGCTCAGTGAGTGCTGCCGCACGTTGTCGATGTCCAGTCCGATGATCTGCCCTGCCGCCGGGCACGGCAGCACCCGACCGTCGGGAGTGATGACGATGTGCCGCCGTCCCCAGCCGTGCATGCACGGCTTCGGGTAGGACTCGTAGTAGTCCGCGACGACATAAAGGATCTCAAGGGTGTCTCCGTGCGCCGATCGCGCTTGCGCCACGACCTGCTCCGCGGCGACGACCTGTTCGCGTGTCGGCAGCAATGCTGACCGGTTGAGGAGCGCCCAGCCGTAATACTGCGTATGCGCGAGCTCGAGCCGGTCGGCACCGAGCGCGACAGCGAGATCGACCAGCGGCCTGATACGGCCGATGTTCCCACGATGCAGGACGACGTTGATCGTCAGCGGCAGCTCCAGCGCCGTAACTACTCGGGCGGCCGCCGTCTTGCGGTCCCAGACGCGGGCACCTGCCACCTCGTCGGCGGCCGTGCGGTCGGCGTCCTGGATGCTGAGTTGGACGTGGTCGAGCCCAGCCTGCGCGAGTTCGGCTGCGCGCCGCTCGTCGAGGCCCACCCCACTGGTGACCAGGTTGACGTAGAAACCTAGATCGCGGGCCCGCGCGACGAGCGGGGTCAGGTCGGGCCGAGCCAGCGGCTCACCTCCGGTGAGGTGCAGTTGCAGCACGCCGAGCTGCCGAGCCTCCTCCAGCACGCGACACCACTCGGGCAGCGCCAGCTCCGCTGCCGCCGGGACAGCCACGGGATTGGAGCAGTACGGGCAGTGCAGGGGGCAGCGGTAGGTCAGCTCGGCAAGCAGGCCGAGCGGCCTATCCACTGCTGGCCACCAGCAGACCCTGGGCGATCAGGTCCTGCAGCAGCGACAAGACGCCCTCAACCGCGACGTCGTCGTACACCTCGCCGACCGACTGCAACACGTCAGCCACACTGTGGCGGCCGTCGCACTGCCGGACGACGGCCGCCGCCGTCTCGTTCATGATGAGCACACCCTCCGGGAAGAGCAGCACCGTCTCACCGCTGAGCGGATCGGTCCCGGCGCGCACCCCGCGGCACAGCTGCGGCCGGTCGGTGAGCGACAACCCCTCCGTCACCGAAGCACCTGCAGCGAATGCTCGATCGCATCGAGCATGCTCCACAGCACATCGGTCTTGAACGCCAGCGCGCGCAGGGCGGCGTCCTGGCTGTCCCTCGACCGGCAATGTGACAACACGATATCCAGCGCGTCTGCGCATTCTTGTGGGGCCCGGTCTATCCGGGATTCAAAGTATCCTAGAGCGTCGCGGTTGATCCAGGAGTAGTATTTCTTCAAGGCAGCCGTGCGCGCCGCCATCGCCTGCGGGGCGAACAGTTCGGTCAATGACGACGCGATACCCTCGACCCATGGTCTCGTCCGAGCGAAGGTGACATAGGAATCGACCGCAAAGCGCACCCCCGGCAGCAGGTGCAGCTCGTCAGTGACCTCCGCCCGGTTCAATCCGACCGCATCAGCCAGCACCAGCCACCGGGCGCAACCACCGTCACCGTTGGCGATGCCGTCATGGTAGGAGATACGCGGTAACCACCGCCGGCGGACCTCTGGCAGCGGGCAGTTCGCGATGATGGCGGCGTCCTTCTGCGGCAGACTTCGCTGGTAGTACCACCGATTGGTCACATAGGCCCGCAGGTGAGAAGGCTCGAGCTCACCGGTGGCCATCCGCTGATGAAAAGGATGCTTGTCCCAGTAGCTGCGCTCCTGAGCGCGCAGCATGCCCTCGAAGTCGTCGCGGTTTAACACCGGCAGGCTTTCGCCCATCTCTTCCTCTCTCAGAGCTCGTACTGGACTCAAAGCTCGTATTGGGCACCGTCCTCGGCAATGCTTGCCCCGACTCCGGCGAGGCATGCTCGTTCGGGCCCGTCCTCGAACAGCATCGGATTGGTGTTGTTGACGTGGGTATACACAACTTGCGCCTCGGTCAGTTGCTGAAGCAGGTGCAGGCTACCGTCGGCACCCGTGACCGGCAGGTGGCCCATCGATCGAGCCGTCGCGGTGCCGCGCCCGTGCGCGCTGAGCTCGTCGTCGGACCAGAATGTGCCGTC
>JBOHFU010000574.1:0-2949 GCA_050699675.1 Pseudonocardiaceae bacterium | reverse complement strand
GGGCGGTCCGTCGGCGCGGTCCGCGGGGTACTCAGCGCCGCACCGTGAACGGACGCGCGGACAGCGCAAATGGTCGGATTGTCCTCAGGACACGAAATATCCTCTGCCGAAGAACCCGTAGGGCTGTTCGGGGCAATCCCGCGTCGCATACGGGTCTGAGGATCCGCCGCGCGGGGAGGTCGTTATGCGAGATCGTGAGCCCACGGTACGCAGCCGGGAGCTGGGTGAGGGGCTGCGCCAAGTGATGGAGCGGGCCGGGCTGACCGGCCAGCAGGCCGCGCGCCTGCTCGGTTGTTCACCGAGCTGGGTGTCGCGGTTGCTGTCGGGTAAGCGCGGGGGTAGCGAGGTGGACGTCGCCGCGTTCCTCGGGGTGTGCCGGGTCAAGAGCCCGGAGCGGGACCGGCTGCTCGCACTGTGCCAGGAGCAGCACACCCCGGGCTGGTTCCAGCAACACGGCACCCGGTTACCCAAGCAGCTCGTGACGTTGATCGACCACGAGAACAAGGCGGTGGCGATCAGCGACTTCCAAGCGACGCTGGTGCACGGCCTGTTACAGACCGGGGACTACGCCCGTGCCGTGATCAGCCGCAATGTCAATATGCCGGCCGACGAGGTGGACGATCGGGTGGCCGCCCGGCTGGCCCGCCGCAGCCTGTTCAGCCGGGAGCGCCCGCCGCAGTTCATCTTCTACGTTCACGAGGCTGTGCTACGGCTGCCGATCGGCGGCCCGGCGGTGATGTCCGACCAGTTGCACCACCTGCTGCGGATGTCGGTCCGCCCCTACCTCACGCTGCGGGTGATCCCGGCCGCGCTCGGCGCGCACGCCGGGCTGTCCGGACCCTTCACCCTGATGGAGTTCGCCGAGTTCCGGCCGGTGGTGTATCTGGACAGCGAAACGTCCAGCCTGTTCCTGGAACGGCGGGAGGAGGCGACCGCCTACCAGCGCATCCTGGGGGCGCTGGCGCATACTGCGCTGGGCGAGGGACAATCCAGGGAGCTGATTGCCACCGTGGCAACCGAGCTCTATGCGGATCGAGAGGACCATCATGACCGCGCCTGAGCCGGGCAGCATTGTCTGGCACACCAGCAGCTACAGCGCCAACAGCGCTGACTGCGTCGAAATCGGCTGGCGCACCAGTAGCTACAGCGGCAACGGCGGCAACTGCATCCAGGTCGCCCCCGCCCCGGACCGCGTCCTGGTGCGCGACTCCAAGGACCCCGAGGGCCCCGCCCTGACCGTCCCCACCGTCGCCTGGCGGGCCTTCCTCACCACCGCCACCCGCTGATCACGCCTCCGCCGACGAGCGCAAGCCCACCGGCACCGGTACTGCTACCGCGACCCCGGGAGATCGACCTCACCGGAGTGGATACCTGCACCCTGCTCACCCCGGAACAACAGCGGTGGCGGTGTACCTCACCAGTGAGCGGAACGCGGTCGCGCGGGTGGTGTCGGCGGCCGGGTTCCCCGCGGTGGGGGCGCGGCCCCCCGGCGACGAGCGGGGCTGCTTCATGTTCGTGAGCACCACAGACGGGGCAGTACCTGAGCATCCAGTACGCCGAGTCAACGGGGTCGAACGACACCGCCGAGGTGGCTTGCGAGAAGGCGCGGGTGGCCGCTGAGCTGGCCATGCTGACGCTGCTCGCGCAGCGGTGAGAGGGGACGGCAATGGGGAAACGCGTAGAAGTGCCGCAGAGCGTGGACTCCGTTCTCGCGATCGTTAGGGCAGTGATCGTCAACGTGGCGAGCGGGTCATGTACGGAGGGGCCGGACGGATCGGGAGTAAACGGCTCGACCCCGGGTCCCTGCGACTCCTCGGCAGACCGTTGCCGCCAGGCCAGGGTTCTGCCGGAGGTGACACGCGCCCCCTCTCCCTCCATTGGCATCCACAGTGTGACTGACGGGCTGCGGTCCGGTGCCGAGAGCATGGAGACCTAAACCACCCGTCATCAAGATCGCCTCGCCAAGTAAAGATCAGCGGCGCATCATACATGCATGGGCCCCTATCTTCGAGTGAGAAAAACCACACAGCGTCTTCGAAAGTCCAACTCGGTGAGCAGTCGGTGACTGCTCGTCAACGGATATGCCGCGGGCTCACCCTCGCCGTCGCCGGAACCGTCATGGCTTTCACGCCGATGGCCTGCACCGACCAGGCGCCCAAGACGCCTGCGGCGACACCCGCCAGCCAGGAACGCCCAAAACCTCCGGTCCTGTCCGGCAGCGACACTCTCGTTGAACCGACCACAGACGCCGAAGCCGTCACCTACAACCCAGCCCTGGCGCCAGTCGGCGCAGGGATCCTGGCGGCCGTAATGCCGGCGGGTTACGGTTCCCCCCGCACCGTGGCAACGTTGTCGGTCGCCGGGCTGCTGCCCAACCGGGGCTATGCCGTGCACGCGCACACCAACGCCTGCGGTGCCACCGGCGAGGACGCAGGCCCGCACTACCAAAATCGCATCGATCCCGCCGCGACACCACAAGCGCCATCGACCAATCCCGAGTACGCCAACCCACACAACGAGATCTGGCTGAACATACGCACCAACGCGGACGGCTCAGCCAGCTCCGGCACCACCGTGCCCTTCAGCTTCACCGACCGGACACCCGGATCGATCGTGGTGCACGAGGCGGAAACCACCGCAACGGCCCTGGGCCAGGCTGGCCAGGCGGGTGCCCGGATCGCCTGCCTCACCCTGTCCCGTCAGTGACCGAAGGGCGCGCTCGACTATTTCTTGCGTTTTTGTTTCATTACGTGTCGCGATGCTAGTGCTAGCTTCTCGTAGCGATCAACAAGCTCGCGCGGTATGTGCGCAACCAGTGCGGCCGAAACAAAAGAGTTCAGGGCGCCGTCAAACTCTCGTTGGCCATCTTGACTAAGGCCAAAGGTCCATCGAAGCCGCTCAACCTGTGAAATTTTTTCATGGACCTTGACGTTTGACGTTGACGTAAGC
>JBOHFU010000573.1:0-2951 GCA_050699675.1 Pseudonocardiaceae bacterium | reverse complement strand
GGAGAGCCGGTCTCCTCCAGGCCCCCTGCCAGCGGTGTCGTTCGCCACTGGTCCAGCCATGGCCGCAGGCCCTCGGCGAGCATCGGGAGCTGGGGCACGAGGGCAAGGCAGGCGACGCACTGGATCATCCGTGCGGATTCCATGACGCGCAACAGCCGCTCGTCCAGGGGGCGCAGGCCAAGCCCCGCGGCGGCCGCGTCATACGCCGCCTGGCCCTGCGGGCCGATGCCCGCGAGATCCCACTCGACCGGGCCGAGGGTGACGTGCTCGAAGTCGGAGCACAGCTCGCCCTCGGGCGTCACGATGATGTTGTAGTAGGGCGCGTCACCATGGATCGGCTGGACATCCGCTCCGGGGAACGCAGCTTCGAAGGCAGCCCGGGATCTGACGACGGGCTCCAACAACGCCCACTCACGTCGCGCGCGGTCCAGGTCCGCCGCGTCCAGGAGGTCCGGCCGGCGCTCCAGCTGCTCGAGACCGTCGGGAACCGACGCGTCGAGCGGCATGAGGAACGGCAGCTCGGCGGGGTACTCGCGCAGCGCGGCGTGCAGGTGCGCCGTCACGGTGGCGCGCCGACCGGTGTCGGGATCGGCGTCGGGGACCTGCTCGACGAACCGCCAGAACGTCATCGAGAGCCCGTCCCGAAGGACTGGTTCTCGCGCCACCAGGGGGCTCGGTGGCACAACAGGGTGGCCGCGGTCGGCCAGCCAGCCCGCCACGGCGAGCTCGCAGCGTTGCTGCGCCGCCTGCGCGTCGGGGTCTGCGGCGACGGTGCGCGGCAGGACCGTGGGCACCCGCACCACCACCGGTGCCGGTGACAGGTGCACGACGACGGAGAACACGTCGTACAGCACCCGCGGGTCGGTTACGGTGAGCCCGAGATCGCGGCCCGCGCCAGCCGCGGCGGTGACGGCCCGGTCCGTGCGGGCGGCCAACTCGTCAGAGGTAAGCATCGCCGTAATCCTGGCACCCGATCATAGACACTGGGGGCATGACGGAAATTACCTCGGAGGCGCAGCTGCGGGAGCTGGTCGGCGAACCGCTTCCGAGAGTTGCCGACAAGGACCGGCGCTGGCTGCACGAGTACGACAAGCAGTGGCTGGCCCGTTCGCCCTTCTGCCTGGTGGCCACCTCCGGTGCGGACGGCAGCTGCGACGTCTCACCCAAGGGCGACCCGCCCGGCTTCACCCTCGTGCTCGATGACACGACCATCGCTATCCCCGAGCGACCCGGCAACCGGCGCGCCGACGGCTTTCGGAACATCCTGACCAACCCGCATGTCGGCTTGATCTACCTGGTCCCCGGGCGCGGCGACACCTTGCGGATCAACGGCCGGGCACGTCTGATGCGGGATGCACCCTTCTTCGACCAGATGGTGGTGCAGGGCCACCTGCCGCTGTTGGCGCTCGTCGTCGAGATCGATCAAGTCTTCTATCACTGTTCGAAGGCGTTCCTGCGCTCCGATCTGTGGCAGCCGGCAACGTGGGAGCCCGACGCAGTGCCCGCACGCCCCCAGATCGCCCAGCGCCTCGAACGACCCGGCGAGGCACTCGAGGACCTGCAGCGCTACTACGGCCCCGCCTACGCCACCGGCCTTTACCGCACGGACTGAGGGCCCGGACGGCAACGCATGCCGGAATCGGCGGGCCTGCGGCGACCGAGTGCCGGCCGGGCGCAGCGACGCACCCTGATCGTGCTGGTCAGCACGCAGGCCGCGGCCGGCGTCGGCGTGGCGGCCGGGATCGCGGTGAGCAACCTGGTGGCCGCAGCGCTAGCCGCGCTGTTCGTGTTCGCCACGCTGGTTCACGCGCGGCGGTGGGCGGCGTCATAGATCTCGGTCGAGCAGTTTCTTCGCCCAGCTCCGCCAGAATTCGGCCAGCTCCGGCGCGGCCAGGATCTCCGGTGCACGGGCGTGGTCACGGTGGAAGGTACCGCGCCGACGTTGACCGAGACCACGCGGCCCGGCTCCACACCGGCGGTGCGATCCGGCGACCCGGCCATGCCGGGCGCAGTCACAACTCTCTCGTCATCGGCGGCGCGCGGCGAACAGGTTGGCGAATCGGTGGCGGCCTCAGCGGCGTGCCGGCCACCGGACAGTATCGGTGTCGCTCGACGCTCGGTGGGAGCTCCTTTGTGACTGGTTCCGCACCCGCAGCGGGCCGGCTCAGAACGTCATCGCTGATCGTGGTCCAGGCGAGCACTGCAGCTGCGAAAGACGCTCCGGCAGCGACGGTCATTGCGACAGGGAAGCCGTCCGCCATTTTTGCGGGGTCCTGGAAGTCGGCGCCGGAAAGCCCCGCGGCAAGCGGGAGGGATGCAACCGCGACTAGTTGACCGAGGCGCGAGGCCGCGTTGTTGACGGCAGACGCGATCCCGGACTGGCGAGAGTCGACCGTCGCGAGCGCCGTCGCAATGATCGGCGCGATGACCGCGGCGAGGCCGACCCCAAAGACAACCAGCGAGAGCATGACGACTGGGAAATACTCATCGCCGGCCTCGATCCTGGACATGAGCAGCATCCCCGCACTGGTCAGAAGGGCACCGATCGTCAAGGGGATACGCGGACCGACTCGCTGGGCAAGCGCTCCCGATGGAGCCGAAAGCAACAGCAGCAGAAAAGTGATCGGCAGCGTCGCGGCGCCCGCTTCGAGTGCCGTGTAACCGAGCGTGGCCTGCAGGAACGCGACGAACAGGAAACCGACGCCACCGAGTGCGACGTAGGTGAGCAAAGCGAGCAGATTGGCGCTCGCGAACTGGCGCGAGCGGAACATCTCAAGTGGGAGCATCGGGTGATCGCTTCGCCGCTCGGCGCGGATAAAGGCAACTGAGGCGATCAGTCCGACGGCCAAGGCGGCAATCACCGCTCCCGTCAGGCCCTCGGAAACCTGGATCAGTGCGAAACACACACCTCCGATACCGAGCGTGGCGAGCGCAGCGCCGCGGAGATCGAG
>JBOHFU010000572.1:0-2955 GCA_050699675.1 Pseudonocardiaceae bacterium | reverse complement strand
AGGCGCACGTACTCACCGGCGAACTCGCTGAGATCGGTGTCATGGCGGTCGCCGTGCTGGGCAATCACGATCATGACGAAGGTCATGGGCAGCAAATCACCGCGATGCTCCACGAGGCCGGTGTGGTTGTTCTCGAGGGCAGCGTTGTCGTCCTTGACGTGCGCGGAATCAGTCTGGGAATCGCTGGCCTCGCCGGCTTCGATGGTGGCTTCGCCGGGAGGTCGCAGGATTCCTCCGGTCGGCAGTCCCACACCGAGCGGCATCCAGCGCCAAACGCCGCCACACCGCTGCACCAAGCGCTGAACCGGCTGGACACCATGCTGCGTGTCGCCCTCACCCACTACGCGCCCGTGCCTGACACGCTTGCCGGTGAGCCACCAGAGATCTACCGCTATTTGGGCAGCGATCTGCTTGGCCAAGCCATCGACGCGGCCGGAGCGGACTTGGCCATCCACGGCCACGCCCACTTCGGAACCGAGCGTGGTTCAACACCAGCAGGAGTACCGGTGCGCAACGTCGCCCAAACCGTCCTCAACCGGCCCTACGCGATCTACCCACTATCGCCGCCGCGCGTCCGTCGCGGCCCGAGTCAAGGACGGGGCCACCGACCTCGCTGACGATCCCGATCTCACTGTCGACGACGCGGCCGTTCCCGGCGCGCTGCCCGCGGCGGTAACGTGCCTGCCTTCCACGTGTAGAACCACGACTGAGACGCTCGCAGCGCCCGGCACGCGGTGTGTCCAGGATCACTATCAGCGACTCTATTGTTGACGGTGTCGGTGGATCGTAGGTCGCCGGGTCGTGGAGCGAACACTGCGCATGGCGGGCCCCGGCGGCGCCATCGGCAGATGAACTCGATCCCGACGCACGTTCAGCCCGCTGCCCCGACTGCTAGCGACCGGAGACGCTGGGTCACCTCGATGCCGTGCACCGGTAGCCCGCGGTCGTGGGTCATCGTGACGATCATCTCGTCCACGATGCGCTCCGCGCCGACGGTGCGGCTGACGGGTTCCAGTGCGATGCCGGCCGGCAATTTCGGGCGTTGCGCCGGTCAGCCGCTGGCCCATTGCAGCCAGGGCGCGCCCGGGTGGGCGCCCCAGCAGGGTTGCCCTGCGTCGACCGTTGCGCGGGCTCAGCCAGCCGACCACGCCGAAGACCCCGCCGCTTTGAGCGATACCGGGACGCGCTGCGAAGTGTCGTCGTCCTCTGGGAACACCGCGAGCGCGGCACCTAGCACGGGTACAGTGTTGACCTCGAAGGTACTCACCTGGGATGCCGACGAACTGAAACAACGCCGCGTTGGCAGGGGTGAACACCGCGGTCCGCTGGCTTGCCACGAAGATCGCCGGCGAGATCGAAGACGTTGGCCGCTAACATGAGCTGGCGTGAGCCGTCCGCAGTGGTGAGGGACATGCTGGTGTAGCCGGGGTTGCCACCGTCGTGCCCCACGCCGTGGGTTGGCGCTCACACGGGGGTGCGTGCGGTACACCAAGACCGGCCGGCGCTGCGTGCCGAGCAGGTGGCCCGTCGGGTCGCACGTTCTTTGGTGGCTGACCGGACGCCACTGCGGGTCTTCCCAAAGGGTTCGCAGCGGCTGACAGACTGGAATAAAAGTTTGCGCCGGCAAATGCGAGTTGGAAAGGTGCTCACCACAAAAAGCTGACACCAAAGGAGGGGCTATGCGTGCCAGCTGGCCGCAAACGTTGTGGGGCTGCGTGGCGACAATGATGGTCGGCGCGATCGCGGTCGCGCCGGGCGCCTCGGCGACGACGGAGCAGAGTTTTCTCGTGCTCTCCGTGCAAGCGCGGGACAACGCAAGCGTGGCGACGCTGCGCTGTGACCCGCCCGGCGGCAACCACTCGAACGCCGCTGCGGCCTGCGCCGCGCTGGCCGACGCCGGGGGCGACTTCAGCAAGCTCACCGGTCAACCCGGCACGCTCTGCCCGCGAATCTTCGACCCGGTGACCGCCCAGGCCCGGGGCCAGTACCGTGGTGCGCCGGTGGCCTTCCAGCGCACCTACTCCAACCGATGCGATCTCGACCGCCAAACCGCGCCAGTCTTCCAATTCTGAATCCGGCACGTACGGCATCCGCGGAACTCCCAGCCAGCTGGGTGACGACGATCTCTTGGTGGTCATCGTCGCTGCGCGGAATACTCGCCGAACCACCCAGGGGTGAGCACTTCGGTGAGCCAGCGCGCGCCCTGCGTCAGCGTCGAGACAACCAAGGTAGCTGGCCCGCCGATCACCGCCACCGGGGCGCCCAGCGCTGTGGTCCTGTTCTGGGGCCGGGTTGTTCCGGCCGCGTTGTTGGGCACTACGCGGTCGCCTTCAGCAATACCGGGCCGCTCCGGGCGACGCTGTGTTTCCGGTTCTGGTTCTGAACAACCGCGGTGACCTGGCGGGTGCCGGCCGGAGGCGCGGCTATGGACACCCCACCGGTAGGCGACTCTGCTCCGATGGTGAGCATCGCGCCAGGGCTACCCGGGGATTCATGGACATTCCATCGGGCGGTCACGTCGGTGTTGATCGCGCAACCAGCTGGGCCGTTACACCCAGCTCATGAGCACTTCGCAGCTGCTGGTGACCACCTCCCAGTCCACCGGCTCCCCTTGCTACACGTTGCTCGTAGCCCAAGACCAGACCGAAGTCCGCGCTGCCCAGCGATTACGGCACCGCGTGTTCGCCGACGAGATGGGTGCTGTGCTGCACTCGTCGCAGCCCGGCCTGGACATCGACGACTTCGACGCGCACTGCGACCACCTGGTGGTGCGCGAGGACCGCACCGGCGAGATCGTCGGCACCTACCGGATGCTCCCGCCGGACGGCGCGCGGCGCGCCGGCGGGCTGTACTGCGAGACCGAGTTCGCGATCCCCGGGCTGGTGGGTCTGCGCGAAGCGCTGGTGGAGACCGGCCGCTCGTGCGTACACCCGGACCACCGCACGGGGGCCGTGG
>JBOHFU010000571.1:0-2955 GCA_050699675.1 Pseudonocardiaceae bacterium | reverse complement strand
CGGCTCAGCTCCTTTCATTGGTTGGGTCTCTCATCCCCTTCCCGGTCCCACGGGATGGTTTTCCAGCATTCACCCGCAAAGAGTGCTGCAGATCACACAACGCCCGCCCGGTGCAGGTATCGAGCTGCCACGGGTGCCTCGCCGTGCGCACCCGGTGTGCGCTGTCCCTTTCGCGAATCGGCCTGGTTTCCGGGTGCCCAAGCCCCATTAGATATCGAACAGGGTGAGTTGGTTGGCGTAGCGGTCGCCGAGGGTGATGATGGCGTCCACGATCGCGGTCAGCTGGTGGGGGTTGGTCACGCCGGTGGTGAGGGCGTGGCGGACCGCGTCACGGATTGCCTGGGACTGGCCGGCTTGGCCGCGTTTGTCGGCGTGGTCGGTGCGCTGGCCGGTGAACGTCGTTCTGGCGATGCGGTCGCGCTGGGCGGCCATCAGCAGGTTGTCGCGTTGGCTGCCGGCCGCGAGGTGGTCGAGCCTGACGCAGATCGGCAGGTCGCAGCGGTGCAGGACCACGGTGCGGGCGGGTAGGGGGCCGTAGTGGGCCCACCACAGCCAGCGGGAGACCCGGGCAGTGCCCGAACGGCAGCCCGCAGGTAGGGAGTCGTCGGTGTAGTCGGGGTCGTGGAAGCGGCCGTAGCCGTCGTCGGCCAGGGCGCCGAGCCAGATCGTGTGTGTTGCGGTGGCCACGGTCTTGCGGGTGAACCGCCGCCAGGCTTTGGCGCTTGCGTAGGGCGGCGCTTGCGTTGTCTGGCTCACGTGCCCGCGGCCCTCCCGATCACGTCTTGGTGACCTGTTCATCATGGCGTCGGGCCACGACATAACTGGACCAGTCACGTTTGACCAGCGTGGCCCAGCGCCCGGCCGTGGTGATGTGGATCCCGAGCAGCTCAGCAAGGACTGGGGCGGGGAGATCGGTGGCCATGGCGGATAGGGCGCTGTTACGGGCGGGTCGCACGATGATGCCGAGCTGGTCGTGGAGGAGCTTGGTCAGCCGGCCGGGGTCGGCGTGTCGTCCCGGGACGCTACCGGGGAACAGCCATGTCCTGGGTGCATCGGATCGCTCGGTGATCGGGCGTCGCCGGTCGGGGTCCTGGTCAGCAAGCCGTAACACGAGCTGGGCCAGTCGCGGGGGCACCAGGACGGGTTGCCGGTCGAGGGCCAGGAATGTGTGTCCGGCCTTGCGGGTGATGCGCTCGGTGGTGAGTTCGACGATGTGGCTGGGTGTCTGGCCATAAAGCAGCGCCAGCGCTCCGGCGACCCGCAGTGTGAGGGGCACGTCCTGGTCGGTCAGACACCGTCGCAGCAGCTGCCAGCGCTGGTCGTTGGGCAGGATGTGTTCGGGTTCGTCCCGGGTCAGCCAGGGCACCGAGATGTCGCCGACAAGCCCACGGGCCCGGGCCCAGGTCAGGAAGTCACGCAGCCGGTAATGGGTGGTGGTGCCGGCGGCCAGCCAGGCATCCACATGGTGCTGGGTGACGGTGGCCAGGGTGAGCCCACGGGTGTCTAACCAGGACAGGAAGTGGGCGGCGATGAGGATGCGGGCCCGGGCGTGCTTGCCGACGTTGCGTGTGCCCGACCGGCGGCGGGCCCGGTGGCGGGCGCGGCGCAGCACCGACCAGGACGCATAAGGGCGGATGAGCTGTGCGTGTGCTGCGGGCCTGCTGGCCAGCAGCTCGTCTAGCCAGGACGGGATGGTCTCGAGGTGTTCCTCGCGGTCGGGTAGCACGCTGGCGTGGACCAAGACTTGCCGCAGGTAGTGGACGCGCGGGCGCCGGGGCAGGCGCCGCGAGGGTGTCCATCGACAACCGCTGCGGGGGCTGGGTGACCAGGCGAAAGACCTGCTCCCGAGACAGGGTGACACCCCGCTCACTCAGCAAGGGCACCAGATCCGAGGTCTGGAACATCTCCGCCTCGGCCATCCGCAGCCGCAAATGCCACTGAATACCCATCTTCCTGATCACGGCGTTTCCCTCCACAACTCACCGTGGCGTTCCTTCAGCGACCGCTCCAGCAGCCGGTTGCGGTACTCATCCGACACCCCGGTGTAGATCGCCGTCGTGCTGGCATAAACATGACCGACCTGGTCCTGCACAAACCGCTCCGGATAGTCGAACTCAATCAGATGTGTCACATAAGAGTGCCTTGTGTCCGCAGTCGCCGTGTTCAGATGGGTGCGTGTGGCGATTGAGCTGCCTCGGTTTGCGCCGCACGGATATGCGACGCAAAGGAGTGCGTGTGTTTGTTTTCCGCCTCGATGACGTGGCGTAGATCACTCGACTATGGCTGTTCTGAAACGTCGGTGGTGGGTGCGGCGGGATGCTTGATCTGCTCGCGGAGGATGTCGCCGTGGCCGGCGTGACGCGCGAAGTCCTCCATGATGAGCAGGTAGATAAACCGCAGGTTGACGTCGCCGAGGTCGGGGTGTGTTGTGGTGTCGTCGAGGTCGAAGTCGGCGGCGATCACGCGCGAGCGCTCGCTGGCGCGCTCGAATTCGGCGATCACGTCGGCCAGGGTCTCGTTGTCGTCGACGATGAAACTGGCGTCGCCCGGCGTCGTGCCGCCGTCACATTCGCTCTTGGGCAGGCTCGCCAGGACGTGCTGGAACCAGATCCGCTCGGCGACTGCGGCGTGCTTGAGCAATCCGATCGGGGTGGTCGGCGACGCAACGAGTCGGCGGCGGGCCTCTGCTTCGGACAGACCGCGCACCGTGTTGATTAACTCGGCCCGGTTGCGGTCGAGCATGCTCTCGAGCAAACGGCGTTCAGCGCCGGTGGTGATTCGTGGTATCGACCATGTCATTGTCGGCTCGATTCTGTTGGTGGGGATGGATCTGCCTGTTGTACTTGTGGTTTCGGTTGTCGGCGCCCCGTTTTAGCAGGGGCCGATGACCGCGTTGCGCCGTGGGAGGCGTGTGATCGACGTTCTGGCGTCCTCGTCAGCCGCCTGACGTAGGCG
>JBOHFU010000570.1:0-2962 GCA_050699675.1 Pseudonocardiaceae bacterium | reverse complement strand
TTCCTAGGAATACATCCCCTCGTTCGCGAAATTAGGCCGAGTAGCAATAAGACCCGAAGCGACCTGCCGATCACGAACTGTCACCCCTCGCCACGTGAGAGTACGGGAGTTCTGCACCGTCAGCCAGTGGACAATGTGTACCTGACACACCCCGACCCCTGAGCCACTGCACACACGACCTGCCGTGACGTCAACCCCGACGCACTTCCGGCGCCGACCACTCAGCTTAGTGGGACTCTGACATGATGTCCTGACGGTGCTTGCGCCAGCGTGCTAACAGAGCGGGGACCTCCTGTTCGTAGAACGCCGTTAAGTCGCGCAGATCGTCCAAGCGGCGGCGGCGCTCGGCTGGTTCGCCGTTGAGCAGCCCAAGGCCCTGCTCCGCCAGCTCGCGCAGCTTGGTGGTAGTCCGCGCCTGTTGTTCGAACACGGAGGTCCAAGCTTCTGGGCGGATCCGGTAGTAGGTGCGTCGGTCTCCCCGCACGGTCTGGCGCTCCACCATGCCGGCGCGGATGAGCGCCTTGGTGGCCATGCTGATGTTGCCCTTGCTCGAGTGCAGGGCCGTGGCGAGGTCCTCTGCGGATTGGAAGTCAGGCTCGCATACCAGCAGCCACCCCAACACCCGGCCCCAGATCCGGGGAGCCCCGAGCTCTTCGTACCACAGCCCGATCTCATCTGCGTAGCTCCCTAGCTCGTCAGCTCTTCTCTCGACGTCCATCCCACTCCTTCCTCCCTCGCTTTCGGGCCATCGACCGGACCGCTCAGCTGCGGAGTCACCTGCCGGCTCCTGCCGCAGATCCATCTCCTCACGCCCTGCTGCACCAGATCAGACTACACGGTTCTCTCAATAAGTATGGGACCACTAGACTACACCTACCTCTCGATACCGTCAGTTATGTTTGAAACTTTGGTAGTTAAGCGTACTTTGTCTGCTGGATCAGCAGCAGCGAGAGACGGCACGGGTCTGCAGCGGGGATCTGTCGACAACCGAGGAGTCGATCGTCGGGAGACAGTGAGGGTCGATATGACCTCGCGAGGCACCAAGACGCAGGCCTGCACCGGCAAGCGGGCACACCGACAGCGGAGTGACGCCACCGCCCACCTACGCCGCCTTGTTTCCGCTGGGGCGCTTCCGCGGCGCCTGCGCACCTACCACTGCCGCTACTGCGGCGCCTGGCATGTCGGACATCGGAACCAGCGCGGGCGGCACCGTACAGCGCCGTAAGCAGAGCGGCCGGCCGGTTCCGGTGGAGCTGGATACCTGCGCTGAGTAACGAGGACTTTTCGGTCAGGTGAACACAAAGTGGCTCAAACCGAGGTACTGTCAGCCTGTGGTAGCCACCGACCGGCCACCCGCCGGCACATGCTATGAGGTTGCGAGGATGAGCTCGATCAACTCAGGGGTGCGCGACGTCGACCAGTCTGTCCGGCTGGTCGGCTGTGATATCCCGCCTGACCGCGGTCTATGTGAAGAGCGCGAGACAAGCAGAGGCCACTAGGGTGGCGCCGGCTGCTGAGCCAACCCCACCCACGCCAGCTGACGAGCGAATTGAACGCCCGTCTGTTGACGAGCTCCTGAACCGTTCTGCTCAGCGCAGGATCTGTGTGGTGCTTGGCGCAGCCGGCTGGGGCAAGACTACGGCGGTGGCGGCCTGGTCGCGCAGCCGCCCGACAGCGTGGCTACGCTACGAGGACCATGAGGCGGCTGCGGACCGCCTTCTGGCCAGCCTGCTCGGCGCAGTGCAGGCGCACGTGCCGGTGCCCGCGTCGAACCAAGGTACAGCGGCACTGAACACAGACCAAGTGGGGTCCTCGGTAGCGGCGATCTGCGTCTGGTTGGACAGTGTCCTGAGCGGCGACCTCGTTCTGGTCATCGATGACCTGCACGTCCTGCAGCCGGGGAGTGACGCGGCGGGCGTAGTCGAGGGTCTGTGCCGGCACGCACCCGACCGGCTGCATCTGGTGCTGATATCCCGATATGAGCTTCCGTTCTCCCTCCAGCGGTTGCGGGGTCGCGGTCTTGTCACCGAAATCCACGCGCCGGACCTCGCCTTCGACGTCGCCGATGTCGAGACGCTCTTGCGCAAGACCGTGGGAAAGGATCCACCTGGCTTGTCAAGACGAGTGTGGGAGCAGACCGGTGGCTGGCCCACGGCCCTGCACGGTGCTGTGGAGATGCTGCGGGCGGTCGAGCCGGATCAGCGCCTAGCCGCGGTGGGGCAGCTGTCGGCGCCGGGACAGCGATTCCATGGCTATCTGGCCGAAGAGGTCATTGGTGCCGCGCCTGAGTGGGTTCAGCTGCTGCTGCGCCGACTTGCGATCTTCGGCGAGGTCAGGTCCACGATGGAGATTGCCCGGGCCCTCAATGGTTCGACGACCACGCTCGCCGAACTGAGCCGCCAGGGACTCGTGCGGCGCACCGGTGAGGGTGGGTGGTCGCTCGTGCGTCCGTTGCGTGACTACTTCGAGCATGAGGCGGCGCCGTCCGCACCCGAGCGCAGAGCACTGCACGTGACGGCGGCCAACGAGTACATCGGGCAGGGGGCGCAGGCCGAAGCGCTGCGACATCTGCTAGCAGCAGGCGATTATGCCGCGTGCGCCGCGCTACTGGTCGATCATGGTGGCGCGATGGTGGCGCACGGCCACCTTGACGTGGTGTTAGAGGCTGCCGAGTTGCCCGCCGGGTACCTCGACGACCCGCGGATCCAGCGAGTTCTGGGAGAGGCACACCAGGTGCGGGGCCAGTGGACGCAGGCACTGCAGTACTTTCAGCGCGCCGGCCACGATCGAGACCAGCTAGAGCCCGCGCTGTCCTGGCGGGTCGGCCTGATCGCGTTTGCCCGGGGCGAGTTCGCCGAGGTCCACGCGCTGACCCAGCGGACCCGGTTAGACCAGGAGGACACCCTCGACGAGATCCGGGTGCTGGCGTTGGCGGCGAGCGCCTACCGGATGACCGGTGACC
>JBOHFU010000569.1:0-2966 GCA_050699675.1 Pseudonocardiaceae bacterium | reverse complement strand
TCGTGGACGAATCGCGATCGTCGAGTTGGCATGGTGCATGTCCCTTGGGGCTGGGCTGATGGAGTCACGGCCGGGAAGCGGCGCTTGCTCGGGGTGTCCGGATCCCGGCCGTGACGTGGAGGCCCCGACGGTGCTGAGGGCAGCGCGGCACCGGAACCCCCGCTCGTACGCCTTCACGACGAGCTGAAATAATCTTGAAGCAAGCGCGGTATCAGCGGAACGACCACCGCCCGCCAACAGGACGCCACACCCACGCCAAACGAGGGAGATGAGCAAGGCTTGACCGACCGGCCACCCCGGACGCTGCTCGAACAACGCATCCGACAGCGGTGCATGACCTTCGAGGAATTCGTGCAGCACGCCGAAGTCTTCGCCCGGGACAATGACGAATCAGGCACGCTGAGCCTGCGCCACCTTCAAAGACTTGTCAGCGGCCAGCCCCTCGGCGCGCTTCGGCCAGCGACCGCGCGGCTGCTCGAACGCCTCCTCGGCGAGCCGATCGCCACCCTGCTCGCACCACCAAGACCCACGACGGCAAGTGAGGCCGGCGACCCCACCGCCGAACTGCGCCAGTTGCTCGACACCGCCCGCCGCGTGGACCGCTCAACTATCACGCTGCTGCATCAACAACTCGACGCTATCCGCCGACTCGACCGCAAACTTGGCGCACTCGTCGTCCGAGACGAACTCAACGCCAAAATCCGGCAAGTCCAGCGGCTCACCACACACAGCCTCGCCCCCGGCACCCGGGAACCCCTCGCCGCGCTCATCTCCGAGATGCACACCCTCGCCGGATGGCAAGCGCTCGACCTCGGCGACCTCACCCAAGCCTGGCAACACTACGAACACTCCCGCGCCGCCGCCGCACAATCCGGCTTCATCCCCTACGAGTCCCACGCCGCCGCGGAACAGGCATTCGTCCTCATCGATGCCGCAGCAACCCGCGACGCGATAGACCTGCTCGACCACGCCCGCCGCCGCGCCGACGCAACCTCACCACGCACTCTGCGAGCGTGGCTGGTCGCCGCGCACGGCGAAGCCCTCGCTGCCTACGGCGAGCGCACCGCCAGCCTGCATGCCTTCGACCACGCAGCCCAACTCCTCCCCAGCGACCCCTTGACCGACGAACGCCCCTACGTCGCCCTCGACACTGTGCACCTAGCCCGCTGGCGCGGCCACGCCCTCGCCCGCTTCGGCCATCCCGAAGCCGCCGCTGTCCTCACCGACGCCCTCAGCAAGCTCGACTCCACCTTCATCCGCGCCGAGACCGCACTCCGCGTCGACCTCGCGACCGCCCACGCAACCAACGGCGACCAAGACGAAGCCCGCGCCCAGGCCGACCACGCAGCCCGCCTCGCCACACAGGTCGGCTCAACACGCCAACGCCGCCGCATCAAGACCCTGCTCGCGACCGTCCGATGCGACGGGTGACAGGACGGGTGACAGTCGGCACCGCACACCGCGGTTTGCTTCAGACCATCTTGGCGACGCCGCGATTCATCGTCATTGGAAGCGTCACTTCGATAGTGCTACCGCATGCTCCGCCGCTTAGCGGCGATCACGCTGCTTAGAGAGTTTTCGAATGGTCCGAGCTGTCTCACTTTCAACCCAGCTGCGCCCGTATTTCCTGACGAGGGCGAGGTAGAATAAAGCTGGTGCTACTGGTGCCCAGGAATTGCGTCGATCATCGCGGAGGCCATGATCAGGCCCTGATCCGCCGCAGCGGCTAGGCGGGTAGGTAATACGGTCTCGCCATCCTACAGTACCTGAACTCAGGTGTGTCGTTGGTCATCGATCAGGTGGTGTTTCAGCAGGATGAGTTGGATTTCCTCGGCTATGTGTGCGCGAAGTAAGCCGCTCTGCTCGTAGGTCTTGACCCTTTCCAGTGCCTCTCGGAGTGGGTCGCTACCGGCGTACTCGCGGTCGGTTCGCCATCCGAGACCGACACGAGATCTGATGTCATCTCTCGCTGCAAGCAGCTTGTCAATGATCGAACTGATCTCGGTCTGCGAGCCTGAGTGAAGGTCAAGACAGTTCTTCGAGTTGAGCCTGACAGGAAGCGGTGGCATCTCTCCGCCCACCGAAAGACGGATCGGTACCACGGTGTGAAAACCAGCGCGGACCTCTCGGATAGCGAGCAGTATCTCTTCCGTCTGGAAGTGCGCGGCTGGCGTGTGTTGCGAAACGATGACCAAGGTCACCCACGTATCTCTTATCACCGTGGGCAAGCGGGCCGGCCAATCCTCACCGAGCAGCAAGGACTGAGGTGCGAGAAAGATTCTTCCTACGGGCTGGAGAGTCTCCGACAGCATCTGGACATAAGCGATGTCGGGTCCTGCGTAGGAGATGAAAAAGTCGTACGACTTGGAAGCGCGAATCATGTTTTCCGCCGAGAAGGCGAATCCTGATCTCCGCGTAAACTGTCGAGCAGGGCCTGACCGTGGTTTGGCAGCCGTTGATCGGCCTCGAGTACCTCCAGCAGGTCGCGGGACTGTTGGTTTCGTTTGTCTCCGTCACCGTCAGGGCCAGCGGTCAGATGGAGCGCGATGGCCAGATCGACAACTGTGTCAACCTGGCCTGGCGAGCGTTGATACACATCGAGAGCCAGTTGAAGATGCCGTTCCAATGAGGCAGCCGCCTCCTCACTGCGGCCGAGCTCGGCGAAGCACAGACCAAGCCGCTGATACGAGACCGAGAGGTCGCGTTGGTAGTCGGCGCGGTCGGGTTCGGCTTGGGCGAGCCGGTCGGCGATGTGGAGTGATTGCTGGTAGAGCTTGAGGGCTTGTTCGCCTTGGCCGAGGGCCTGGTAGAGGTCGCCGAGTTTGTTGTAGGAGATGGAGAGGTCGCGTTGGTAGTCGGCGCGGTCGGGTTCGGCTTGGGCGAGCCGGTCTCGGATGTGGAGTGATTGCTGGTAGAGCTTGAGGGCTTGTTCGCCTTGGCCGAGGGCCTGGTAGAGGTCGCCGAGT
>JBOHFU010000568.1:0-2984 GCA_050699675.1 Pseudonocardiaceae bacterium | reverse complement strand
CCCCCGGACCTCGTCGCAGCCGGTACCGCCAGCTGCACCGCCACCATTGCGGCGAGTGCGATCGGGACGTTCACCCAGAACACACCGCGCCAGCCGGCCAGCGCAGCGACCGCGACGCCGTACAGCGGGCCCAGCACGCTGCCCAGTTCCTGGGCCGCACCCAGCGCGCCCAACGCGGTGGACCGGCCACGATCTGGCCACAGGTCAGCGGCCAGCGCCATGGACACCGGGAGCAGCGCGCCACCGGCGATGCCCTGCAGCGTCCGGCCGGCCACCAGCAGCGGCAATGTTTCCGCTACCGCGGTGGCCGCCGACCCGACCGCGAACACGACCAGGCAGGCCTGCAGCAGCGCCCGCCGCCCGAAGCGGTCGGACGCCTGACCCAGCAGCGGCATCGCGGCGACATAGCCCAGCAGGAAGCCGGTGACGATCGGGGTGGCCCGCTCCAGGTGGTTCAGTGGCACCTGCAGGTCGCGGATGATGTCGACCAGCAAGCTGACGACGACATAGGCGTCCAGCGCTGCCAGGAGCGTGACCAGCGCGCCGGCGCCCAGCGCCAGCCCGCGGCGGCGGACCGGGGTTGCCGTCGCGGTCATCGAAGGAGGCCAGGATCAGGCGGGCGCAGTGATCTCGACCGGGACGTCATACTCAGAGAAGCGGACGGTGATCCTGCCTTCCGGATCGGTCGCCGGGAACTGGGCCTGCACCAGCCGCGACCCCTGCACGGCGATCCAGATCTGACCGGTCTTGTCCCGGGGCGGCCCGGGTACGAGCGTGCTGAGCGGCTGCGCCGGGAAGTTGACCCGTAACCGGTAGCTGTCCACCCCGCCGACCTGCTCACGGGCCTCGGTGGTGGCCCCCGTGCCGCTGGCGAGCACCGCTGCGACGCCCCGGTCCGGATCCAGGATCACCGACGGGTCATACACCGCACCGGCCAAGGACGACGGCAGCTTCTGGACCGGACCTGTCGGGGGACGCAGGTAGAGCGTCTCGCCGAGGATCACGAACTCCAGCTCGACAATCTGCCCACCCTGGTCGAGGCTGGCGATGCCCTTCGCTGAACCCTCCTGGGTGAGTTGACCGTTGGCGGACTGAAGGCGGATCTCTGGCACATTGCCCTGGACGTCGATGTTGAACCGGGTGCTGGCCACCGTCCGCATCGCCGTGGCCGAGTCGGCGAGCAGCCGGGGGCCGTCGGGAAGGGTGACTTTCTGCTCTTCGGCTGCGCTACAGGACGTGAGCGCGGCGATGGCCAGTGCGGCGAGCAGAGCGAAAAGGCGCAGATGTCGGCGCGGCATGGTCGCATCGTAGGGGGCGGACAACACGACCGTCATGCGCAGTCCTCTACCCTGCGCGCATGGATCGCCAGCAGGAGTTCGTGCTGCGCACGCTGGAGGAACGCGACATCCGGTTCGTCCGGTTGTGGTTCACCGACGTGCTGGGCTACCTCAAGTCGGTGGCTGTGGCGCCGGCCGAGCTGGAGGGAGCCTTCGCCGAGGGCATCGGTTTCGACGGGTCGGCCATCGAGGGTTTCGCCAGGGCCTACGAGTCCGACATGGTCGCCAAGCCGGATCCCTCCACCTTCCAGGTGCTGCCGTGGGAGAACCCGAACGGGGAGCATTACTCAGCCCGGATGTTCTGCGACATCGCGATGCCCGACGGTTCGCCGTCGTGGGCCGACCCGCGGCACGTGCTGAGCCGAGGGCTGTCCAGGGCGGCGGAGTCCGGGTTCACCTGCTACGTGCACCCCGAGATCGAGTTCTACCTGCTGCGCGACCTGCCCGACAACGGTTCCGAGCCGGTGGCCGCCGACTCCGGTGGGTACTTCGATCAGGCCAGCCACGACACCGCGCCGCACTTCCGCCGGCACGCCATCGAGGCGCTCGAGCAGATGGGCATCTCGGTGGAGTTCAGCCATCACGAGGGCGCCCCGGGACAGCAGGAGATCGACCTGCGCTACGCCGACGCGCTCACCATGGCCGACAACATCATGACCTTCCGGTACGTGGTGAAGGAGGTCGCGATCACCCAGGGGGTCCGCGCCTCGTTCATGCCCAAGCCCTTCACCGCCCGGCCGGGGTCGGCCATGCACACCCACATGAGCCTGTTCGAGGGCGACCGCAACGCATTCCACGACGACGACGACCCCTACGAGCTCTCCGACACCGGTAGAGCCTTCGTCGCCGGGGTGCTGAAGCACGCTCGGGAGATCACCGCGGTGACCAACCAGTGGGTGAACTCATACAAGCGACTGATCACCGGCGGAGAGGCCCCGACTGCGGTGTGCTGGGGACACGCGAACCGCTCGGCTCTGGTGCGGGTGCCGATGTACTCGCCGGGTAAGGCGTCCAGCCGGCGGGTGGAGATCCGCACCCCGGACTCGGCATGCAATCCCTACCTCGCCTACGCGGTGGTCCTTGCCGCAGGGTTGCGTGGTGTGCAGGAGAGCTACGAGCTGCCGCCCGCCGCTGAGGACGACGTGTGGGCGCTGTCTGAGCGGGAACGTCGGGCAGCGGGCTACGCACCGCTGCCGCAGAACCTCTCCGAGGCGCTCGTCGAGATGGAGAACTCCGAGCTGGTCGCGGAGGCCCTCGGTGAGCACGTGTTCGACTTCTTCCTGCGCAACAAGCGTGCCGAGTGGGACAACTACCGTCGCCACGTGACGGCCTACGAGCTGCGCACCTACCTACCCGTCCTCTAGCCCGCTCCCCCACCCGGCTCACCCACCCGGCTCACCCACCCGGCTCACCCACCCGGCGTGTCGTGCTCTCCCGCCCGGTGTGTCGGGCTGCCGTGCACACCCACAACCCAGCCTGTGCTCGAGTATTCGAGCGACGTGCCGGACTGCCCCGGGTCACCATTGCGGGGTGGACGCCCAGCTGCACCACGACCTCGCGGAGTTCGTCGCGCTGACCCGGCCGCTGCTGGAGGGCGATCCGGTCCGCCACACCATCGCGCTCACGGTGATCAACGTGTTGATGCGG
>JBOHFU010000567.1:0-3009 GCA_050699675.1 Pseudonocardiaceae bacterium | reverse complement strand
CCGCGCACTCCTATGCACATCTGACTATCGCGGAGCAGGTGCGATTGGCCGATACGACGCGCGGTATACGGTTGAACGCGCCGAGTAATAAGAGAGGGGGATCGCCATGGACTACTCGCGCGCGGTCGTCGCGGTGCTCATCTCACCGCAGGGCCGGGCTGCTGTGGCGGCGGGCAAGACTGGAACACTCATCCGTCTGATGCGCCAAGCCCTGGGGTGGACTCAGCAAGACCTCGCCGACCGGTCGGGTTACTCCCAGGCGACGATCTCTCGCCTGGAGCGCGGCGTGAGCCGCGCCGCGCAAGACATGGTGATCCTGGCCGACATCGCGAAGACGTTGGGAGCACCGCCCGCTGTACTGGGTGTCGTCGGCCAGTCGGACCAGCCGCCTATCCTGGATAACGTGGACCGACGTGATCTCTTCGGTGGGGCCGCGGGTCTCGCTGTGACAGTGCTGCTGCCGCAGGCCGTCGCCACCCCAGGACGGATCGATGCCGCCCAGGCCACCCAGTGCTGGACAGCGCTGCACCGCCTCGAAGAGCTGGATGCTCTCCACGGAGGTGCCGCCGTCTACCAGGTGGCCGAGGGGATGGCGCGAAAACTGCAGGACGCCCTGCGCCGGGGGAGCTACTCACCCGCGGTCGGACGGGAACTGCAGGGCGTCACGGCCGCCGCCATGGACCAGGCCGGGTGGCTCGCCTGTGACGCCGGCTGGCAACAACGGGCGCGGCAATGGTGGCTCGAAACGTGCCACCTCACCGATCGGGCGGGCATCACCGAGCCTCGGGTGTCCGCTCTGGCCGCGATGGCATTGCAAGCCAGCAACACCCCGGGTGACGGCCGGGAGACAGTGGACCTTGCCCAAGCAGCCAGGACCGCCGCGAAGGAAGGGCAGCCGCCGTCACCGATCCTGCTGTCCCTTCTCGCGGCGCGGGAAGCCGTCGGGCACGCCCAAGCAGGTGATCACGCCGCCGCCGTCTCCGCCATCAGCCAGTCCCGGCATTGGCTCGACCACGGGCGACGCGGAGATGAGCCCTTCTGGCTGGATTTCTGGGGTCCAGCAGATCTCGCGTGGCACGAGACCCGGGTGGCGTTGGCCGGCGGGAAGGGTAAGTCCGCTGAGGTAGCCGCCCGCGCCGCTCTTGCCAATGTCGATATCACGTCGTTCCCCCGCAACCACGTTGCCTACACGGTCGGCTTGAGCTCGGTCTTGACTCAGCTTGGCCGACTCGACGAGGCCATCAGCGTCACCAGTGACGCTATTCACGGAGTGCAGGAGATTCGAGGCTCCGGTCGGACTATCGCCAACCTGCGCCGCACAATTGACCTGCTCGGACAACAGAAATACCCGCCAGCGACAACGTTCGCTACCGCCGCCCATCGACTTCTCCCGGCATAACTATGACCCCGAGCGACTCCCCACTGGTCGGAGTAGACCAGCTCACGCTGACCGTCTATGGCACCGACACGAGTCTGGACCAGCGCAGTACCGTCGGTGACCTGTATGCCGAGGTATATGCCGAACCCCCGTACAACGAGGGACCTGCGGATGTGGAGGATTTCACGTCCGGCTGGTCGCGGACGATCGATCAACGCAACTTTCGGCTCGTGGTGGCACGGCGAGCCGACGAACCCATCGGATTCGCTTTCGGCGTCCAGCTTCGGGCCCGGACTAAGTGGTGGAACGGCGCGCTGACACCACTACCCGACGAGATCACCACCGAGTACCCCGGACGCACCTTCGCGATCATCGAAATTGCAGTAAGGCGGCCCTACCGGCAACGCGGTGTCGGCCGCCTGTTGCATGCCCACCTCACTGCTGGGCTATCCGAAGAGCGGATCACGCTGCTGGTGCGCCTGGAGGCTCCGGCACCGCAGCATGCATACCGCTCGTGGGGATACCAGCCGGTCGGCCAGATCCAGCCCTTCCCCGGCGGTTCGGTGTACGACGCGATGATCAGGCCAGTCGCCTCTCCGGCGGTATTACCACAGCTGAGTTGAGCGATATCCCACGTGCAGCCCGTTGCTCGTTCAGGATCCGCAGGAGTCCCAGAGAACACTGATCGGCAGAGCCTGCAGGCGCTCCCCCAGTGACAGCGCGGTGGGGCCGGTATTGAGCACCACGCCCGCCACGAAGCGGTCACCCAACCGATCACGGAGTTTCGCGGTTCAGGCAGGCGGGCATCCCGAGCGAGATCCGCGACGTTGAGCACTGCGGCCTGCCGAGCCGCAACGAGTCGGAGCAGGCGGGGAAGCTCGCCGGTGCGTGGCGACGTGGTGATACCCGGCGCTTCGCGCTCCACGACAGTCTCAACATACGACTCGAACCAGCCGACGCGCCGGGTGCGGGCCCGGAGCACCGCCTCCGGGTACCCGCCGGTAGCCGCCAGTTCAGGTAGTCCCGCTTGGTCAGCGGGCTCGCACTTCCCATCCCGAGTGCGTCGTCGAGCAGGAGGTCCAGGAACCCCTCCCGGCGTCCGTTGAGCTCGCCCTGGCTGAACGGCCACAATTCGAAGCGTTCGATCCGACCGGCGAGCGTCTCGGATACCCCGCGGTTGGCGCTGAGCTGGGACGATCCGGTGATGACGAACCGGCCAGGCCGGGGATCAAGGTCGACCACCGACTTGATCGCGAGCAGCAGATCGGGCACCCGCTGGATCTCGTCGACGGCCAGCAGCCCCGGTCGGCCGGCGACGAAACCGTGGGGGTCTGCTTCCGCCGCGAGTCGAACACGGCGGTCGTCAAGTGACACGTAGGTAGCGTTCGGACGAGCCGCCACCAGCGAACGGGCCAACGTCGACTTGCCGGCCTGGCGCGGACCGACAATGCCGATGACGCGGGTATCGGCGAGCGCCTCGTCGATCGGGTCGCGAAGGTGCCTCCCTACCTGCGCCGGCAACCCGCCTGTCGACATGGCAGACATGGTATGCCTGAGATGGCGGAGATGGACGGCGCGACCTGGCGGAAATGGCGGGTTGCGGGCAGCCTGAGTTCGCCGATGAGGTCGGG
>JBOHFU010000566.1:0-3011 GCA_050699675.1 Pseudonocardiaceae bacterium | reverse complement strand
GTTCGATTCCCGCCTCCGCCTCGGGCGATTAGCTCAGTGGGAGAGCGCTACCTTGACACGGTAGAGGTCACTGGTTCAATCCCAGTATCGCCCACCAGCACAAACAGACCAAGCTACACAAACCGGCCTGGAAGGCCACGCTGTTGTTTGATCGTGATCATTCAACTACAATCGGTGTCCGTGCACGGACACCGGGATGACGACGACTTGGTCCCCCTGCACCAGCCGTTCGACACAGCACTACGCGGATTCCACCGGCGGCAGGTCCTCGAACATCTCGAATCGCTCGATGGCCGCATCGCGATTGTGGCTGCCGACCGGGATGCGGCGTTGGCGCAAGTCGCCGAGCTCAGCAAGGTGCTGAATCATCTCTGTTCGGAAAGCGAGCTGCTCGAGCATCTACGCCGGGAGGCGGAGAAGGCGAATTCGCAGGTCAAGCGCATGCTGGAGTCGCCAATGGCCGAAGCCAGCGCCCGGATCCAGCGCGTCATGCGACTGGCCGAGGAGGAGGCGGCCGAGCTCAAGACCAGAGCCGAGGGAGAGATCGCCGCGAAGAGGGCCCACGCCGACCAGGAGATCGCCGAGCTGAGGGCCTGCGCCGGCCAAGAGATCACGAGGCTGCGAGCGTGTGTCAGCAGCGAGACCGAGTCGCTGTTCGAGCACACGAAACGGCACTGCGAACGACTTGAGGCGGATACCGCTCGGCGGCTGGAGGTCGCCGAGCAGGACGCGGCGCGAGGTATCGCAGAACGTGATTCTGAGGCGAGCGCACGGATTCAGGGCAGCGAGAGGCGCAGCATCACGCGCTTGCACCTCATGCTGCAGGCCGTGGGTGAGCAGCTGACAGCCCGGGTCTCCGCGGTCGAACGGGACGAGGCTGCGCTGCACGAGCTGCGAGCCCAGGTCGCCACGGAGGTGACCGCGCTAGAGGAGTTACGTACCGAGGTCACCGCAGCGCTGGCCACCACGCACCAACTCTTGACAGCCGCGATCGGGCAGGTCGAGCAGATCACGGCCGAGGATCCCGACGTTTCCGTGCAGTTGCCGACCCAGCGCAGTGCCGCAGGCGGGACGGTCTACCTGCTGAATGCCGGAACCGAGGAACGGCGGTCCCCTCGCGCCCCCAGCTGAGTGACCCCAGCACCGTGACGCGGTTGCGCAACGATCCGTCGTTCTGCGCCACAAACACGCAACGATTCACGTCAAGCCGCAACACCACGCGGCTGATCCGACATGTTCTTGCCGAATAGCCTCACAACCATGACCGTCCTCGACACGTCAGATCTGACCACGTCCGGGTACATCGCCGCTGACGAGCAGTGGAGCGCGCACAACTACCACCCGCTGCCGGTGGTGATCACCTCCGGTGAGGGTGCGTGGGTCACCGACGTTGCCGGCCGCCGTTACCTCGATTTCCTCGCCGGCTACTCGGCGTTGAACTTCGGGCACCGCCATCCAGCCCTGGTGGCCGCCGCGGTGCACCAGCTGGAGCGGGTGACGCTGACCTCGCGCGCGTTTCACCACGACCTGCTCGGCGCGTTCTGCCGGGAGCTTGCCGAACTGACCGGAACCGAGATGGTGCTCCTGATGAACTCCGGTGCCGAAGCCGTCGAGTCCGCGATCAAAGTGGCCCGGCTGTGGGCCCACCGGGTCAAGGGCGTCCCGGACGGCAGCGCGGAGATCGTGGTGGCGGGCGGCAACTTCCACGGCCGCACCACCACGATCGTGTCGTTCTCCACCGACGAGGTCGCCCGCGCTGGGTTCGGCCCCTTCACCCCGGGTTTCGTGGTGGTGCCCTACGGGGACCTCGACGCGCTGCGCGGTGCGATCACCACCCGGACGGCGGCGGTGCTCGTTGAGCCGGTACAGGGCGAGGCGGGAGTTCTGGTGCCACCCCCGGGTTACCTGGCCGGGGTCCGCGCGGCCTGCGACGACGCGGGCGCGCTGCTGATCGCTGATGAGATCCAGTCCGGGCTGGCCCGCACCGGGGAGTTGCTGGCCCTGGACCACGAAGGGGTCCGCGCCGACCTGTACACCCTGGGCAAGGCGCTGGGCGGGGGGATCCTGCCGGTCTCAGCGGTGGTCGGGCGTCGTGCGGTGCTGGGTGTGTTGCGGCCCGGGGAGCACGGGTCGACCTTCGGGGGCAATCCGCTGGCCTGCGCGGTCGGGCTCGCGGTGGTCGCGCTGCTGGCCACCGGCGATTTCCAAGCCCGCTCACGGGAGCTGGGTACGCACCTGCACAACCGGCTGGCCAAGCTGATCGGGCACGGGGTTGCGCAGGTCACCGGCCGCGGGCTGTGGGCCGGAATACACATCGCTGCGGGCGGGCCGACCGGACGGGAGGTAGTGGAGGCGCTGATGGTCCGCGGCGTGCTGTGCAAGGAGACCCATGCCACAACAGTGCGGATCGCGCCACCACTAGTGATCACCCAAGACGAGTTCGACCTCGGCCTAGACGCGATCACCGACGTACTCGCACCCTGACCTCGCCGATTCGCATGCTCACCGCAGGCTCACCGCGGCACTGTCAGCATCACCACACCGCCAGACCTGGATGCGAGGAGAGTCTGTGCCCGTGCGCCCGCGCCGGATCCCGCGGTGTCTGGGGGTGCTGTCGGTACTGCTGGCGGTGCTCGTGGGCGGGTGCACCGCAGGCCCCTCGGACCGACCTGCAGTGGCGGTGCGGGACGACAACCTGCAACCGCAACGCCCCGCGCAGCAGGTTCCGCCCACCAGCACGCCGCTGCCGCCCACCGGCGAGTACTACCGTAATTCGCTGCCGTGGCAAGACTGCACCAGCCCGATCGCGGCTGCGCTGGGTATGCCCAGCCTCCGACGGGTGGAGTGCAGCGAGCTTCGGGTCGACGCCACGGTGGCGAGGCCGGCGTTCGGGAATTCTCTCAAGCTGGACCTCACCCGGGTTGGCGATGGCCCGGCCCCGCTCGTGATCCTCGGCGAGGCGTCCGAAGAGCCCGGCACGATCCGGGCCGCCCGGCTGGCTCAGCAACTGC
>JBOHFU010000565.1:0-3024 GCA_050699675.1 Pseudonocardiaceae bacterium | reverse complement strand
GGCGCGCCCGGGAGAACTGGCAGCACGTGCTCGACGCGGTCAAGGCCCGCCGGTTCGACGTGCTGGTGTTGTGGGAGACCTCCCGGGCCTCCCGCAATCCCGAGGAATGGATACCGCTATTAGCGGAATGCCGCCGCACTGGTGTGCGCATTTATGTCACGGTGGAGGATGAGCTTTACGACTTGTCGAAGCCGAAGCATTGGAAAGAGCTCGCCACCGATGGAATCCACAACGCCTACAGCAGCGAGGAAACGTCGCAGCGGGTGAAGCGTGATGCCGACGCCAGCGCCGAGGCCGGGCGCCCTTCGGGTCCGGTGCTGTTCGGCTACGAACGGATCTACGACCCGAAAACCCGGGCGCTGATCGAGCAGCGCCCGCACCCCGAGCACGCGCCGGTGGTGGCCGACATCATCACCAGCGTCTGCAAGGGTGAGTCGCTGAAGTCCATCGCCCGGCGGCTCAACGACGCGGGTGTCGCCTCGCCGCGCGGCGCGCACTGGTCGATGCGCACGGTCCGGCGCACCGCGCTCAGTCAGGGCTACATCGGGTTGCGCGGCCATAACGGCGCCACCACGCAGGGGATCTGGCCGCCGCTGGTCGATCCGGGCGTGTTCTACGGCGCCCGGCGCATCCTGACCGACCCCCAGCGCACCACCACCCGGCCGGGCCGGGCGAAGTGGCTGGCCTCCTGCATCGCCTCCTGCGGGCTGTGCGGTGGGTGGATGGCGGTCATCCACCGCGGTGCCCGCACGATCTATCAGTGCAACGAGCACGGCCATGGGTGGATCGAGCGGCCCGCGGTGGACGACTACCTGACCAGGCTGGTGATCGAGCGGCTGTCCCGCCCGGACGCCTACCCGCACCTGCCCGACGGGGCCGACGAGTCGGCCGTGGCCGCGCTGCGCGCGCGGGAGGCCGGGTTGCGCGCCGAGCTGGACGGCTACGCCGAGGACGCCGCCGAGGGCCGCATCGACCGGGTGTTCGCGTCCAAAGTGGTCGGCAAGCTCCAAGCGAAGATCACCGACGTGCAGCGGCGCGTCGAGCAGGCCATCACACCCCCCGCGCTGGCCGGTCTGCTCGCCGGTGACCCCGGCGAGGACGTGCCCACCCGCTGGGACCGGGCACCGACCTCCGCGAAGCGGGAGGTACTGCGGCTGCTGTTCTCCTCCATCGTGGTCGCCAAGGCACCCGGTGAGGTCGACGAGCGCGTGGTGACCGAGTGGCGGCAGGCGTGAGCCCGGATACCGGACGGGTGAGCGGAATGTTCCCTACCTCCGGCGCCGTCTCCGCGCTCCGGGTGTTCGATACCGGCATCGCCTCCGCGCGCCGGGCGATGACCGAGCTCACCCGGCCGTTTATGGAGCTGTCACAGCGCGTCGAGCGGATGACCGGCACCGTCTCGGCACTCCGGGCGATCGACATCATCGGGCCGTCGTCGACGGAAACCGTGCTCCGGTCGTTCACGGAGCACCTGCAGCCGCTGCGGGAGACGCTGCGCTTGCTCGGGGAGCAGCAGGCCGCCGCCGAGGAGACCGAGCAGGCGCTCGCCGCGCTGCCCAAGCAGACCCTGCGCCAGCTGACCGTGACCACGGTGCGATGCCCCGCCGGCTCACTGCTGCTGCGCGTGGTCCGCATCCCCGATCACCTGCCCGGTGCCCGCTACGACCGGCACCTGGTCATCCCCACATCCGCAGTCACCTACGGGGGCTTCGGCGAGCGGATCACCGCCCCCGCCTGGTTCCTCGCCGACCAGGACGCGCTCGACGTGCAGTGCCGCTGCCACCCCCGGCCGACCACGCTGACCCCCCAGCAGCTACGCGGCGAGTCGTCACCCCCGCCCGGCATCCGCGTACTAAACCGGGGCTAAAGTCGTGAGTACCTAGCAGGCCGGTCGGGTACTGCGCTTCCCAGCGCCTCCCGCACCGCTCGGAGATCGGCACCGGGCACCCGGAATCGAAGGGTGCCTCGCCATGTCCACCGGCCCTGCCCTCAGCCCTACCGGGCGCTACCTCAAGGCCAAGCGCGCGGTGCTGACCCGTCACCGCGGCCCCGACCATCCCGAGACCATCGAAGCCGACCGGGACTACCGCGCAGAGGTCCTCGCCGAGCACATCCGCGAGGTTGTCGACACCGCGCCCCCGCTGAGCGCCGAGCAGATCGAGCAACTCCGGGGCCTGCTGCCCGCACCGGTCGCCTCGGCCACCGGCACGGGCAGCGACCGGGAGGCGACCAGCGCATGACGAACCCCCGCGCCGAGGCCGGGCACGGGGGTTCGGGGTTCGTCGACGGGACGCGACGGACAGACCATACCTCCCCGGTCTCCCATTCCGTGCCCGCGCGGCTTCGCCGACGCCGGGCCGCCGCCCCAGCGGGTAGCCGCCCGCCGGGCGCACCCACGGTCACACCAGGCCCGAGCACAGACGACGAGCTACCCGCGCCAGGCGTTGACTCCCTGCTCGCCTTCGCCGGACTGGACCTGCGCAGCTGGGCGCCGGCATGCACGTGAGCAGCCGACCCACCCCCGGGTCGAAATCCCGTTCGCCCAGCTCAGAAGACCCGCCACTCTCCTTCTCGGATATCCCCCCGCAGCAGATCCTCACGGACCGGCCGCACGCCCGTGACGGCAGCGACACAACCCCCTCCCGATGGCCCGGTGCAAAAAGCGGGCGACCGCGCCGGTCTCCGGCAGTGGTGATCATCGGGACTTTGGGGGCCCGGGGGGAGCCCGCACTTGGAACCGACCGCCCGCCGGGGGCGGAAGCGGCGACGGTGGGAACGCTTCCGGCTCAAACCGGCGACCGGCCGGGTCTTACAGCCGCAGCAGCGGTGCGGCTACGGCGGCCCCCCGACCGAGGCCCGCAGCCTCACCGGGCACCGTCCTGGCTGCCGCCAATTGGCGGAAGGTGACTCAGAGTCAGGCTGCCGCTCGGACGCAACGCTCACCGGGCGCCGTGCCGTTACCGGCGCTGGGGCCGTCCGGGTGGCTCACCGCGCCTGCCCAGGCCCGGGCCCGGGCACCTGCCG
>JBOHFU010000564.1:0-3031 GCA_050699675.1 Pseudonocardiaceae bacterium | reverse complement strand
CGGCTTCTGGCTCGGGTGCTCGCCAAGCTAGGGACCGAGCCGGGCGAGCTCAGGGTGCTTGATGTCGGGGCTGGGAACGGGATAGTCGGCGAGGAGCTCCGTGAGCTCGGGGTCGGGGCCGTCTACGGCATCGACATCCTCAAGGAGGCGGCCACCGCAGCCCACCGGGACCGCCCCGGGGTCTATGAGCGGTACCTCGTTGCCGACCTCACCGACCTGGCGCGCGAGGAGCGCGACACGCTCGCCGGAGCCGACCTCAACACGATGACGACGGTAGCCGCGCTGGGCTTCGACGACATGCCGCCGCACGCTTTCGCTGTCGCCTACAACCTCATCTCCACCCCAGGTCTGGTGGCTTTCACCATCAAGGAGGACTTCGTCGCCACGCGCGATTTGAGCGGCTTCAGCAGCCTGATCCGTCGGATGTTCGATGAGGAGGCCATCCGGCCCCTCGCCAAGAAGCGCTACCGGCACCGCATGTCCGTGCAGGGCGAGCCGCTGTACTACGTCGCGTTCGTCGCGGAGAAGGTCAGCGACGTCTCCCAAGCCTGGCTCTGACCCAGTGCCGCATCAGCGAGACACACCAGCTCATCGCCGCGCTGCAGGCGGCGAAGGCCACCGCAACGACAAGTGCGGCATCGTCGGCTCGGTGCCCACCCGGGCCGCACTGACTGGGGCACAGGTTGCGTCGTCGGTCAACTCGCCCGCCCGTACGTGAGACACTAGGTTCGCACGGCGAGGAGGTGTCGATTGACCGTGACAGGCGACCACGCCCACCACATCCAGCCCCGACCCGGCGCACGCGCTTCCCTTGAGGAAGCCCTGCGTCGTGAGGGTGTACAGCCGATCCGGTCGGCTGACGACCTCGCTTGCGACGGGATCTTCGACACCGACGAGGAACTCGACGAGTTCCTGGAGTTCACCTACGCCGCACGACGCGCCGACATCGCGTGACCGCAGAACCGGTCGTACTCGACACCGACGTTGCGTCACTCAGCCTGAAGGGCAAGCTTCCCCCGGACGTACTACACCTGCTCGCTAGCCGGATACCCCTCATCACCTTCGTCACCCTCGCCGAACTCACGCGGTGGGTAGAGCAGCGTCGGTGGGGAACGCCCCGACGCGAGCGACTGGCCCACTGGCTGCTCGGCAAGCACGTCCTCCACAGCGACGACGACGTTGCCCGCACGTGGGACACCATCACTGCCTACGCCTACCTCCGAGGCCGACCCCGGCCGACAAACGACACGTGGGTAGCCGCGTGTTGCCTGGCCTATGACCTCCCGCTGGCCACGCGGAACATCAAAGACTTCCAAGACTTCGCAGCACACGAAGGTCTGCGCATCCTCGGTGGCTAGGTGCCAAGTAAGCAAGATCGCCGGTGAAGCAATCCCACTTCTGTGAGAACAACCCGCCCCCTCACACCGGGTGGGGCCGTTCGTTGATCGTGGCTCGAACTCGCCGGCACACACCCCGGCGGTGAACGCGACCCACTTGGCCGCAATGAACTCAGCGCCGACCCGGTGGAGCTTGCCCTCCGCCGTGCGCAAGAGGCGCTGGAGCACCGCCCAACCTGATTCCCCGCGGGTTGCTGTGAGGGACCAACCGGCAGAACGACGACGCACCCGGCGGGCTGGAATCGGCACCGGGGTCGCTGGGTGTTGTCAGTCAGTCAAGCTCGCCGGAGATTCTGGCTGTGAACGCGGACCACTCGGCCGCAGTGAAGATCAGTATCGGTCCGCCCGGGTCCTTGCTGTCCCGCACGGCACGGTAGCCGCTGTCCAGATCGGCGACCTCGACGCAGTCGCCGCCTGCGCCATTGCTGCGGCTCGACTTGCGCCACATGGCGCCGGTGACGTCCATGGTGCACCTACTCTCGTTCGCCCGTTTGTGCCCTTACTTTAGCAAGGAACCGCGTGCTCTCGCCGCTGGTGAGAGCGGCCGCAGCCAGCTGATTGAAGATCGTCTGATATGCCTCGACGTCTGCCGGGCGTTCCAGGTACAGCGCGCCGCGGTCGTTCTCCAGGTAGACGAAATCCAGCCCGGCCTCGTCGCCGGGAAACCGCACGACTCGGAAGGTTTGGCCCATAGCGGCATGCGGTCCGGCAGCAAACGGCAGCACCTGGAGGTCGACATGGGCTAACTGGGTCATCTCGGCGAGGTGGTCGAGCTGCCTGCGGAAGGCTTCGGCACTGCCGACGGGGCGGCGCAGTACGGCCTCGTTGAGCACGAAGTGCAGGCGTGGTGGGGTGCTGCCGGCCAGCCGCTCCTGACGTTCGTGGCGGAATGTGACCCGTCGCTCCAGCTCGGCCTGGGTGGCGTTCGGACGCGCGGCCAGGATGACGGCCTCGGCGTACTCGGCCGTCTGAAGCTGACCGGGGACCAGCTCGGAGTCGTAACCGTTGATCTCACCAGCGTCAGACTCCAAGCCCACGAAGTTGCGGAACCAGTCGGGCACGGTGTCGCCGTAGCTGGCCCACCAGCCGCGCTGGTTGGCCTCGCCCGCGAGCCTGATCAGGGTGTCGGCCTCGGGTGCCCTGATACCGTAGAGCTGCAGTAAGAGCCGGACGTTGGTCGGTCGGATGGCCTGCCGCCCGTTTTCGATCTTGCTGACGGTCGGGGGTTTGATGCCAACCCATTGCGCGGCTTCAGCGATGGTCTTGCCAGCGCTCTCCCGGAGTCGTCGCAGCTCCCTGCCGAGCTGACGGCGCCGGACGGTGGGACCGGGGCCGTTCGTCATGGATACCTCCGCATCGAAGCAAGGAGTGGAGGGCACACAGTGTGCACGCTGGGCACGGGCGTCCTCGACGGGGGCTCGCTACTCAGGCATTGCACTGAGGAAACTTCCTGAGTTAGTGTCCTCTATGTCGGTCGCGCTGGCCGCTCCGAGGGATTGGTTCGGTTGCGCCCGATATGTGCCCCACGTTGCTGGTAGCGGGCTAGCGCTCAGTCACGTTGGTACAGGTCCGGGCATATGTGGATCTATGGAAGCCAGACCACTTAAAGGGCCTCAGTGCGGGTTCGACTTCAT
>JBOHFU010000563.1:0-3031 GCA_050699675.1 Pseudonocardiaceae bacterium | reverse complement strand
CCCTGGGTGTTCTGCAGCGCCTCGGTGACCAGCGCCTCCACCTGGTCCGGCGAGTCCGCAGTGGACACCGTCAGCTCGCGAGGGCTGTCCGCGACGCCGATCTTGATCTCCACGGAAGAACCTCCAGGTGCGATCGATGGTGAGGTCGAGGCTAGTCGAGCGGCGCGCAGGTGCTCACCCCAGCCCGAGAGCCGCCATCCGGCGGCAGTGCAGGACCTGTACCCGGCGGATCAGTGTGCCGAGACCGGCCAGGTCCCCGGAGCCGCGGATGATCAGATCGGCGAGGGCGTCCCGCTCGGCCACGACGTGCTGGGCATGGGTCACCGCCTCGCCGAGTAGCCGCCGCCCCCACAGGGCGAGGCGGTCGCGGGTGGTCGGGTCCCGCTCGCAGGCCGCCCGCACCTCCCGTTCGGCGAACGCCGAATGCCCGGTGTCGGCCAGCACTTCCTTGACCAGCGTGGCGGTGGCCTGGTCCAGCCACCCACCCACCTCGCCGTAGAAGTCCGCCGCCAGCCCGTCCCCGACGTAGGCCTTCACCAGCGACTCCAGCCAGGATCGGGGGGCTGTCGAGGCGTGGAACTGGTCGAAGCGCGCCACGAACGGGCGCATCGCGTCTTCCACCGACACGCCCAGGTCACGCAGGTAACGCTCCAGCAGCCGGAAGTGCCCGATCTCGGCGGCCGCCATGGTGGCCATCGCGACCCGGCTAGTCAGCGTGGGTGCGCCGCGGGCGTCCTCGGCCAGCCGGTCGAACGCGGACAGTTCGCCGTAGGCGAGGACCCCCAGCAGATCAACGATGCCCTCACGTACCACGTCCACGACCGGAGCCTAGGCCCCGTGTGCGGTGTCACGAGCGCGCGGGACGCCCGGACGGGTATGATTCGTGCACAAGGCGTGACGCCACCCTGGCCACACGCCCCGGCTCGGTGGCAGATGCCACCGGGTTGCATGCATGTGAGCGCGCACCTCGTGTCGTCGTTCCCCGCTTCGCTGCGCTACTGAGCGGCCCGGAGCTGGTCGAGCGAGACGGCGGCGGGCGCGCCGTACGAGAGAGGCGATCACGCTGACCGTCAGTCAGACCCACCTACCCGATATTCAATACCCGGAGCACGTCAACCCCCGAACCCTGGATCATCTCGAGACCGCCATCGACGAACCAGCCCCGCCGCAGCCATTGCAGGCGGGCGCTCCGGTCCGGGATGACTCCCCCACTTTCGCTGAACTCGGCGTCCGCGACGAGATCGTCCGCACGTTGCGCGCCGCGGGCATCGAGCGCACCTTCGCGATCCAGGAGCTCACCCTGCCGCTGGCCCTGGCCGGCGACGACATCATCGGCCAAGCCCGCACCGGCACCGGCAAGACACTCGGCTTCGGTGTCCCGCTGATTCAGCGGATCACCGCAGGGGACATCGCGCTCGACGGCACCCCGCGCGCGCTGGTCGTTGTACCCACCCGCGAGTTGTGCCTGCAGGTCAGCGCCGACCTCACCGACACCGGCCGAGATCTGGGCGTGCGAGTCCTGTCGGTGTACGGCGGCCGGCCCTACGAGCCACAGATCAAGGCACTGACCAGGGGGGTCGACCTGGTAGTCGGCACCCCCGGTCGGCTGCTGGACCTCGCTGAGCAGCGCCACCTGATATTGGGCAAGGTTCGGGTGCTCGTACTCGACGAGGCCGACGAGATGCTCGATCTGGGCTTCCTGCCAGACATCGAGCGGATCCTGCGGATGGTGCCCGAGCAGCGCCAGACCATGCTGTTCTCGGCCACCATGCCTGGCCCGATCATCACGCTGGCCCGGACTTTCTTGACCCGGCCGACGCATATCCGCGCCGAGGAGCCCGACGCCACCGCCATCCACGAGCGGACCCGGCAGTTCGTCTACCGGGCGCACGCGATGGACAAGGTGGAGGTGCTCTCCCGCATCCTGCAGGCCCGTGATCGGGGCCTGACGATGATCTTCGCGAGGACCAAGCGCACTGCGCAGAAGGTGGCCGACGAGCTTACCGAGCGCGGTTTCGCGGCTGCGGCCGTGCATGGCGACCTCGGGCAGGGAGCTCGCGAGCAGGCGCTGCGGGCGTTCCGCTCGGAGAAGGTCGACGTGCTGGTCGCCACCGACGTCGCCGCCCGCGGTATCGACATCCCCGAGGTCACTCACGTCATCAACTACCAGTGCCCGGAGGACGAGAAGACCTACGTGCACCGGATCGGACGGACCGGCCGGGCCGGCCGGGAAGGCGTCGCGATCACTCTCGTCGACTGGGACGACGAACCGCGCTGGAAACTGATCAGCGACGTCTTGAACCTCGGCATGCCGGAACCGGCGGAGACCTACTCCACGTCCGAGCACCTGTTCAGCGACCTGGACATCCCCACCGACTCCACCGGTCGGCTACCACTGACTCGACGTACCCGGGCCGGGTTGGCTGCCGAGCCCAGCGACGAGGACGGCCGGCCCCGAGGTCGGCGGGCCACCGGCATCCGGCGTGGCACCCGCGGTGGGTCCGCCGACGGTCAGGTCGCTGCGGTCCGCCGCCGTAGGTGCCGCACCCGGGGCGGAGACGCTATCGGAACCGGCGGCGAGACCGCGCCGGTCGCCGAGCACCCAGGTGACCACAGTGACGCCCGGCCGCGTCGTCGGCGTCGGCGCAGCCGAGGTCGCGGCGCTGGCGCAGGCAGCGGCGGCCCGGGCGGTGCCGGCCCAGGAAGCGTTGTCACGGTGCAGGAGCAGCACGGCGGCAAGCCCCGCGCCGCGGGCTGACCGTGGCCGGATGCCCGCTCCAGAACGCCGGACCCGGCTGGACCTGATCGTCGCGGCGCTCTTGGCCGCAGTCGTGCTCGCGGTGTCCACCGCGCTGTGGTGGACCACTGACGCACGCCGCACCACCCTGATCACTGCCTCCGGCCCGGCCGGGCAGGTCCCCGCGAGCGGGGACCTGCCACCGTCACTGGCTGAGGCGTGGCGGGCGCCGAGCCCGGTAACCCCGGTCCCGCTGGTACAGGGCGCGACCACGATCACCGGGAACGGTGGTGT
>JBOHFU010000562.1:0-3031 GCA_050699675.1 Pseudonocardiaceae bacterium | reverse complement strand
TGCCCACCGACGACCCTATCCCTTCGGAGCACCCCACCGCATGTCCACCGACACCACCGCCGCCCCGTCCTTGCAGCAGGTCGCGATCAACGACATCGGGACGGAGGAGGACTTCCTCGCCGCCATCGACAAGACAATCAAGTATTTCAACGATGGCGACATCGTCGAGGGCACCATCGTCAAGGTCGACCGTGACGAAGTGCTGCTCGACATTGGCTACAAGACCGAGGGCGTTATCCCATCGCGGGAGCTGTCCATCAAACACGACGTCGACCCCGCGGACGTCGTGGCAGTGGGCGACGAGGTCGAAGCCCTTGTGCTCCAGAAGGAGGACAAGGAAGGCCGGCTGATCCTGTCCAAGAAGCGCGCCCAGTACGAGCGCGCCTGGGGCAACATCGAGGCCCTCAAGGAGAACGAGGAGCCGGTCAAGGGCACCGTCATCGAGGTCGTCAAGGGTGGTCTGATCCTCGACATCGGGCTGCGCGGCTTCCTGCCCGCTTCGCTGGTCGAGATGCGGCGGGTCCGCGACCTGCAGCCCTACGTGGGTCGCGAGCTCGAGGCCAAGATCATCGAGCTGGACAAGAACCGTAACAACGTGGTGCTCTCCCGCCGCGCTTGGCTGGAGCAGACCCAGTCCGAGGTGCGCAGCGAGTTCCTCAACCAACTGGCCAAGGGCCAGGTCCGCAAGGGTCAGGTCTCCTCGATCGTCAACTTCGGGGCGTTCGTGGACCTCGGTGGTGTGGACGGCCTGGTGCACGTCTCCGAGCTGTCCTGGAAGCACATCGATCACCCCAGCGAGGTCGTCGAGGTCGGCCAGGAGGTCACTGTCGAGGTGCTCGACGTCGACCTGGACCGCGAGCGGGTGTCGCTGTCGCTCAAGGCGACCCAGGAAGACCCGTGGCGGCAGTTCGCCCGCACCCACCAGATCGGGCAGATCGTGCCTGGCAAGGCCACCAAGCTGGTGCCCTTCGGCGCGTTTGTTCGGGTCGAGGAGGGCATCGAGGGTTTGGTGCACATCTCGGAGCTGGCCGAGCGGCACGTCGAGATCCCCGAGCAGGTTGTGCAGGTCGGGGACGACGTGATGGTCAAGGTCATCGACATCGACCTGGACCGGCGGCGGATCTCGCTGTCCCTCAAGCAGGCCAACGAGGGGCTGTCCCCGGAGATGGAGTTCGACCCGACCCGGTACGGCATGACTGCCGAGTACGACAGCGAGGGCAACTACATCTACCCCGAGGGCTTCGACCCGGAGACCAACGACTGGCTTGACGGCTATGAGAAGCAGCGCCAGGAGTGGGAACGCTCCTATGCCGAGGCTCAGGTCCGTTTCGAGCAGCATCGCAAGCAGGTCGTCAAGGCGACCGAGGCTGAGTCGGAGGCACCGGCGGACCAGAACTACTCCTCGGCGACCACCGAGGCACCCACCCCCAGCAGCAGCCCTGGCGCCGGCTCACTCGCCAGTGACGAGCAGCTGGCGGCCCTGCGGGAGAAACTCTCCGGCGGCGTGTAGGCAGGTGCCACCATCGCGCGATGCTGAGGGTCGGACTGACCGGAGGGATCGGGTCCGGTAAGTCAACGGTGGCGGCCCGGCTGGCGCAACGGGGGGCGTGGATCGTCGACTCGGACGGGATCGCCCGCGAGGTCGTCGCGCCCGGTACCGCGGGACTGCGCGCCGTGGTCGATGAATTCGGCGCGGGGATCCGCACCGAGGACGGTGAGCTGGACCGGTTAGCCCTGGCCGCGCGGGTTTTCAACGACGCGGACGCACGAGGCCGGCTCAACGCCATCGTGCACCCGCTCGTCGCGGCGCGCTCCGCCGAGCTGATCGCGACCGCGCCGTCCGACGCCGTCGTGGTGCAGGACGTCCCGCTGCTTGTCGAGGCAGGGCTGGCGGCGGGGTTCTCGCTGGTCGTCGTGGTGCATGCAGACGCCGAGGTGCGGGTCGGCCGGCTGGTCGAGCAGCGCGGCATGGCGAAGCCCGATGCCGCGGCGCGGATCGCCGCTCAGGCCACCGACCAGCAGCGTCGCGCTGCCGCGGACGCCTGGCTCGATAACAGCGGCAGCCGGGCCCGCACGTTCGCTGCCGTGGACCAGTTATGGACGCAGCGGCTGGTGCCCTTCGAGGACAACCTGCGTCATCGTCGCCGGGCACCGAGGACTGCGGCCCCTGTCCTGGTTGTGCCCGACGAGACCTGGCCACAGCAGGCGCAGCGGGTGATTGCACGGATCGGCGTGGTGGCCGGCCGGCGCGCGCACCGGATCGACCACATCGGCTCGACAGCGGTCCCTGGTCTGGACGCCAAGGATGTGCTGGACGTGCAGGTGGTCGTCGCCGACCTCGAGGCAGCGAAACGCCTAGCGGACGACCTCAGCGCGGTGGGTCTGGTCAGGCCGGCCGGTCGTTGGTGCGACAACGCCCGGGACGGCACCACCCGAGACAAGGCGATGGCGGTCAACGCCGACCCGGCCCGGCCTGTCAACTGTCACATCCGGCCCGCCGACTCCCCGACCTGGCGGGAGACCCTGCTACTGCGGGACTGGCTGCGGGCCCATCCAGCCGGTGTCCGGGAGTACGCCGAGCTCAAGCACCGGCTGGTGGCACAGCAGTGGGACAGCATCGACGCCTACGCCACTGCGAAGACCCCGTTCGTGTCCAGCGCGCTGGATCGGGCGCAGCTGTGGGCTACCCGAACCGGCTGGCTGGTGACCTGAACCTCGTTCAGTGCCGGCTCCAGGTCGGCCACGCCCCGACTGTCGACAGCCAGCGATCCAGCCGGTAGCCGTGCTGGGCCAGGCCGTCCACCGTCCGATAGGTGGTGGCCAGGGCCGCCTGCGCGGCTGGCCGATCGAGCAGCCCCACGGCGACCGCGTCCAGTAACTCATCGGTGTCCAGCACGTCGACGCCGCGGCCGGTGCGGACGATGAGGTCCAGGTAGTGATCCTCGGTGCGCCACCGCCTGGCGTCGATGTCGATGCGCACCACGTCGACATAGAAGTGCTCGTCCCATTCGTGCCCGGGGGGGTAGAACCA
>JBOHFU010000561.1:0-3032 GCA_050699675.1 Pseudonocardiaceae bacterium | reverse complement strand
CGAGATCACGATAGCCGCGTCGATCTTCTGCTCGAAGACGTCGGTCAGGAGATGGGTGGCTACGTTGACGTCGGACCCTTCTCTTCACGGTCTGCGATGGACACCATGAAGATTGCGTTGGGGTCATCGAGCATGGCTCCGGTCTTGACCTTCACCGGCCATCCGGGGTGGACGAGCTTCGGTCGATCTTTGCGATCCGGGACTGCCATGGGTCGAGTCTTGACCTTGCTCGCGTAGTACCCATATTCGATCAAGTCCACGCTGCCCGATGAGATCAACGCCTTCAGGTACACGTCTTGATCTCGAGAGCCGCTCGCGTTGTCTCGGGCGCTGATTCGGGCAGTGCAGTAGGTCACCTGCGTCACTCGCGCCCGCTTCCACAGCGCGGCCTGATCACCGACCAGGGCCGACGCCAACGCTCGGAGGTCAAGCCAGCGCCAGCCAGGTACACCGCCACCGAAGTGAGCACGACCCCCGTAGTAGAGGTTGAACGCATCCACGTACACACCCACACGCATCAGGCGTCAGACGCTATCGCGTTCGCACGACACGCTGGCACCTGGGCCAGCCATAATGAAATCACGTGTCCAACCCCGTCCGCTCCTGACATCAGCCCGACCGTGGCAGGGGCCGCCAACACCCCGCGCGCCATTAAGACCGGTCAATCACGGTCAACAGCGGGGCCCTGGTACACCAGTGCGGCTGATTCCGGGGACCCGAAGTGCCGCAGCGTGCGGCACCGGCGGCACGCCCCGTGGACCGCACCATAACGTACAATCACCTACAATCCCGACACGTAGGAGTCTGAGCATGCCCGACGAGCGGTCCCCAGAGGCGCACTCCGAGCTGGCCTCCAAGATCAGGCCTGATGTGCCGCATGCGGCACGGATCTGGAATTACTGGATGGGCGGCAAGGACTACTACGAGGCGGACCGTACCGCTGGTGACGCCGTCGCCGAGGTATACCCGGGCATCGTCACCATGGCCACGCAGTCCCGGCAGTTCCTCATCCGCGCCGTAAGTTTCCTGGCCGGTGAGGCCGGGATACATCAGTTCCTCGACATCGGCACCGGCCTGCCCACGATGCAGAACACCCACGAGGTTGCCCAGCGGATGGCGCCCGAATCCCGGATCCTCTACGTCGATAACGACCCGCTAGTGCTGGTGCACGCCCGCGCCCTGCTGGTCAACACCACCCCCGAGGGGGTGACCACCTATGCGGATGCCGACCTTCACGACCCGGACTTGATCATCTCCGATGCCCGCAACGTGCTGAACCTGAGCCAGCCGGTCACGGTCATGTTCATGGGCGTGCTCGGCTACGTCGCCGACTTCAACGAGATGCGGTCCATCGTGGCGCGAGTGATGGCCGCCGTCCCGTCGGGCAGCTACCTGGCGCTATGGGACGGCACCGACACCAGCGCGGCCGTATTGGAGGGCGGCGTGAAGCTCGCGGAAAGCGGAGCCATCCCCTACCACCTCCGCAGCCCCGAGCAGGTCGGCCAGTGCTTCGAGGGCCTGGCGATGGTGGACCCCGGCCTGGTGCCGATCACGCAGTGGCGGCCGGACACCGTCGAGATCGGCAAGGTCGAGCCGATTGACGCCTACGGCGCCGTGGCGCGCAAGCCGTGAGGGATGGAACCTGAATGACCGACGCTGACCGCGGTCTCGGTGTCCCCGGCCAGCGCGTGCCACCGCTACTGATGAGGATGGTCCGCAGCTCAGTGACGTGCTCGGTACTGACGCCAAGCCGTGCCATGCGCGGGCCGCAACCGAGGGGTCAACAGCGGGGGTCTGCTGTGACCACCGCGAGCCGCAGCTCAGGGCCAGGGCCGCCAGGCGAAGGTGGCGGTGCGCTCGGATCCGGCCCTGAGCTGGTGCGCCGTGAACTCGACGCCACCGACATCTCCGCTACTGCAAACGTCGGTGGCGTCGAGTTCACGACGCGCACCAACGCTACGCAGGTTGCGCCGGGTGTTTCAGGACGCTACGTGGTTGCCTCACCCCCGACGGACTTCCGGCACTGTGGACGATCTCTCCCAGGCAGTACTAAGGTCCCGGCGGGTGCGGGTCGCGTCGAGCTGGATCTGTGCTTGCTGCCCACCATAGTGACGCAGCAGCCCGAACCAGACCACCGCCGCGACGGCGAGCACCATCAGCGCCGCCCGCCGTGATAGTTCAGTTCGACAACGGTCGTGGCGTGGGCGGGTCGGCTGCTGCGTGCGGTCACACCCGGATCATCGCCCAGGGTCGGAAGTCATCACAGGGTCTTGGGACATCCTCGATGTCCATGACGGGCACCGGGGTGTTGGAGGTCGGCCGTGGGTCTGTCTCGATGGCTCCCATGGCCATGCGGTGGCCGGTCTGGCCTGGTGCGTGCGGACGGCTGAGGAGATGAACCGGGTCCGAGAGTGACCGAGCAGGACATCCCCTATGTTGGCCTACCCCGAGTACGACGTTCTCGTGTGCGAACGGCATCGCGTTGAGGTGGTGGTGATGGTGTGAGCGGCGCTGGTGGGGCTTTGCGGCCCTCGCACGCTCATCAGCCAGGGCTACGAACCGCCCGGTAGGTGGGAAACCCAGAGATTCGGTGCTGAACGAGGGTCGATCGAGACCTAACGTTCACATTAGGCATAGCTAAGGAGCTCCAGTGAAGATGAAGGATATTCTGATCGCGGTAGTTATCATTGGGGCTGCATTGTTGTTAACGCCCCGTTCCGAGAAGGCCGCGCCGCACGATAACGGAACTAACAGTGTGACTACGTCACAGAGGCCCTACCCTTGTGAATCCGACCACTCGGCCCGATGCAGCTGGGAGCAGTACCGGCAGATAGCTGAGGAAGATTGCGCTAAGTATCGAGCGCAAGGTGGACAATGCGAAATAGTCACCAATGGCAAGCCACCACACGCGGTACGTATTCCGTCAGATAGCGAACGCGACGACATGCGTCGAAAAATCGATGAGGGCGCCAGGCGCCTATGCGACAACCTCGCTAACGCCGGATACGAATGCCACGGTAGTAGCAACTGAC
>JBOHFU010000560.1:0-3034 GCA_050699675.1 Pseudonocardiaceae bacterium | reverse complement strand
GTGCACGACATCGTCGTTGACGTCGATGGTGCGCCGACCGTTCGCGGTCTTCACGTCGGTGAGCCGCAGTTCGTAGTTCACGACGACCGCGGCCTGGCGGACGTGGATGAGCTTGGCGTCGAGGTCGACGTCGCTCCACCGCAACCCGGCCACCTCACCGCGCCGCATCCCGGTGTGGGCGGCCAGCACGAATGCCGGCTCCAGGCGCTGCCCGTCGAGCGAGGCGAGGAACGGGGGGCCTGTCAGGGTGCGGCGCTGGTTGCATTACTGATCACGCCTGTTGTCGGCAGCACGTGGCCGTGGGCGAGGGCGTTCGCCACGTCGGCCACGAGGTCGCGGCTGGCCCGCGAGCCGACAACCTGCCAGCGATGCCGCTCGCCCGTGTCGCTCACGGCCTCGACGGTCCACGGCCGGCGGAACAGCAGCCGCCCTGCGACGCCCAGCGCGGTGAGCAGGATCGCCAGGATCAGGTCGACAACCACGCCGATCAGCGGCGCCACGATCGCCAGGACCACGAACGCAGCCACAAGCGCAATGGCGATGGCGCCGCCGTCGAGAACGTCCATGGCGAAACTGGGATCGGCATCCCCGGCAGTCTCGCCCGCCGCCTGCCGGCTGGCTCGGGCACCACGACGGAGCCGACCCGTCAGGCCGAATGTATGCAGCCGTGGGGCCCAGAGTCGGCGCACTCGCCAGCCCTGACCACTCGGTGTCGTCACGTTCGAGCCGCCCACCGGCCAGAGGATAGGCACCCGAGCTGGCGGGAGGTCTCCCTCGCTCAAGTACTCAAGCACGGGCGATTTTGAAGGCCATCCCCGAGGTATCGATCCGAGACTGACCACCTCGCCCATATCTGCCGATCTCGCGTCCACGCATTCCAGCGGCCCCGCTGCCGGTGCGTCAATGAACACCGAGCAGGCAGGGTGCGGTACCTGATCTCGGTGACCCAATGGCGGACGGCGGCGCAATAAGGCACGATGACCCGATGCCTGCCGCGGCCGCATCGTCGACGAGCGAAAACGCCCTGACCGGTGGCCTGGCTGTGATCGCGCTCGGCTTGACCCTCGTTGTCTTGGCTCGCATCGACCTGGGCCGCTTCACGCGACGATGGTTTGCGCGTCTATACGCTAAGTCGATGGGACCCGAGCGGGCCCAGGACATGGTCAGGCGGCACGGCCGCTTCGACGTCAAGTTCTACCGATTGCTTGGGTGGGCGACGGTTGTTGCCGGCTGCGTCGCAGTGTTGATCGGCCTCATCGGGACGGTCGCTGGATGATGCGACCGGAGGACGGGTGGACTGTTTCCAGACCCAGAGGGCAACCCCGCGCCGGTGACCACGAGGGATTCATGGGCGAGAGGCCCCGCACCGAACCCTCCGTGTCAACCTCAGCTGAGGCAGATCTAGCAGTCGATTCATTGAGCTGAGAGGGCGGGGAGGAGTTCCCCGAATGAGCACGACCATCCCCGATTCGTTGGACGCGCGCGCCCAGTCTGGCGCCATGGACGACACCACCGACCCGGACCCCAAGGTCCCCGAGCGGGCCCGTGGCCCGCGCCGGTACTCGGCGAAGTACAAGGCGCAGATCCTCGATGAGTACGAGCGTTTGGACAAGGCCGGCAAGGGCGCGCTGCTGCGCCGCGAGGGCCTGTACACGTCGTTGATCTCGGAGTGGCGCAAGCAACGCGAGCGCGGCGCGCTCGAGGCGCTGGCCAAGCCGGCCGGCCGCCAGCCGGCCGATCCCCGCGACCGGGAGGTGGCCCGGCTGCGCGGCGAGAACAAGCGCCTGGCCTCCGAGCTGGACAAGGCCCGCAAGGTCATCGAGGTCCAGGGAAAGCTCTCGGCGCTGTTGGAGCAGCTCGCCACCGACAGCGCCCCGGAAACCGGGGGCGAGACGAAGTGATCGACCAGGCGATAACCGAGCTCGCTCCCCTCGTCGGTGTGCGTGCCGGGTGCGCGGCGATTGGCGAGGCTCAGGCACGCTGGTATCGCCGGCATCGCCAGAGCCCACCGCCGCCTCGTCCCGAGCGGGTGCCGGCACCCCAGCCCCGGGCGCTGAGCGAGGTGGAGCGCAAGGAGCTGCGAGTGGTGCTCAACAGCGAGGAGTTCGTCGACGAGGCGCCGGCCACCGTCTACGCCAAGCTGTTGGACCAGGGTGTCTATCTGGCGTCGGTGCCCACGATGTACCGGGTGCTGCGCGCCCACGACGAGGTCCACGAGCGCCGCCGCCAGGCGACCCACCCGGCGGCCACCAAGCCCGAGCTGCTGGCGACCAAGCCCAACCAGGTCTACTCGTGGGACATCACCAAGCTGCTCGGCCCACAGAAGTGGACCTACTACTACCTGTACGTGATCATCGACATCTTCAGCCGCTACGCGCCGGGCTGGATGCTGGCCCACGCCGAGAACGCCAAGCTCGCCGAGGCGTTACTGGCCGACACCGTCGCCAAACAGGGCATCGGCCACGGCCAGCTCACCATCCACGCCGACCGGGGTTCGCCGATGACGGCCAAGCCGGTCGCGTTCTTGCTGGCCGACCTCGGGGTCACCAAGAGCCACAGCCGCCCCCACGTGAGCAACGACAACCCCTACAGCGAGAGCCAGTTCCGGACCCTCAAGTACCGGCCCGAGTTCCCCGACCGGTTCGGCTGCTTCGAGGACGCCCACGCGTTCTGCAGCCGGTTCTTCGGTTGGTACAACGACGAGCACCGCCATTCCGGTATCGGGTTCCACACCCCGGCCGACCTTCACTACGGGCGAGCCCCCCTCGTGCGCCAGAAGCGTGCTGTCGTCCTCAAGGGTGCCTATGCCGAGCACCGCGAACGCTTTGTCCGCAAGCCACCCCAACCACCCGCGCTCCCCACCGCCGTGTGGATCAACGAGCCCAAGGAGGACACCGCCACGACACAGTGATTCCCGAAGAAATCTGCCTCAGAAAGGTTGACACGCGCCGATATGCGCTCGTGCTCAGTGCCGATCAGATGCCGGACCACAACACTTAGTTGGCGGCCTTAGCCGCGGATCAACGTGTCCAGG
>JBOHFU010000559.1:0-3036 GCA_050699675.1 Pseudonocardiaceae bacterium | reverse complement strand
GCGCTTGATCTCCAGTGTCTTCGCTTTTCGCGGAGGTCAAGTTCGCTTTTCGCGGCGGTTGAGTTCGCGTTTCGCGGAACCATCCGTGATCTTCGAGCACTTCGTCGTCCCGGCCGGCATCACGCTGCCCGCTCGCCACCGCGAATGCTGCGCGGTACAGGTCGCGCACGGCGGAGGTCCGGGCCTCGACGGCCATCTCGTCGCATTGGCTCAGAGGGTGACGAGCGTGAGGGTGGGATCCAGCGCTGTTAGGTCGTCGGGATCGGACGTCAGCACCGTCGCATGCAGGCGACGGGCGAGCAGTGCCACGTGCGCATCGACCACGTCCGACGTACCGGACTTAGCGAGTAGCAGCCCCAAGCGGTACGCGACATCCTCCGAAAGCGAATCGACGTGGACTGCTCCGGCGCGAAGCAGTCGCACCGTGGCGTGCTGACGGGCCGAGCCGCGCCAAGTCTGTGCCACCACCCCGGCGGGAACGTAGCCGATGCGCCGGGCCCTATGGAGCTCGTCCGCCAGAGCCAGGATCCGGGTGTCCCGACGCTCAAGCGCGATCATCGCGCCAGCGTCCAACACGACCACCGTCACCTGGGGTCACCGTCGCTGAGACCGAGCACCGAGCGTGCCCAGTGCCGGTCCTCCTCTGGTATTCCGCCAGCTTCCTCGATCATCTCGTCCAGCGCCGCGCGCGCCTCCGCCCAGTCAGGCTCCCGCTCCGCCAGCCCGGTGAAGTATCCCGACACGCTCTCGGCCTGGCCCGACTCGACAGCTCGCTGGGCCTTCGCGGCGATCTGCTCGGGAACACTGATCGTAATGCGAGAGAAGCTCATACTCGGATCATAACTGATGCATACCCGATTTTGGGCTCGGACGGATTTGGCTGGGGGTTAGAGGTCCATCTCGGTGCGGAGTACGACCGCGAGCGCGTGGAGGGTCAGCCACGGTACTACGATCGCTGCTGCTCACCGAGGACGCTGCCACCATCACCGGCCGCGTCATCGACGCTGAAGCCGGCTTCCGCCGCTGGAAGGTGTGACCGAGCATCAACGTGACCCGCAGCGGTGGGCTCAGGATTCTGCTTCCTCCTGGTCAGGCTGGTCGTGGTCAGGCCAGCCAGGTGGTAGCACCTCGGACCCCAGAATGGCGTTCATCCGCTGCCGGACGCTGTCCTGCAGCAGCCAGCCCCACCGGAACTCGTCCACCGAGTGCACGAGATCGCGGACCAGGCCGAGTGGATCCTCGCCAAGTGGATCCTCAGTGTCATTCTCGGCGTAGGGCCAGGCGATGCGGGAGTAGAACCGGTCGATGAGCCAGAACAGGTCATGGGTCAGCTCGGGCAGCGTGCCGCGCTCGTGATGGGCGGCCACAGTGCCGAGCCACCAAGGCCGCCGCCATAGGTGTTCCTCGGAAGCCGGGATTTCCAGGCCCTCCGGGATCTCCGCAGTTTCCGAGGTCTCCGCGCCGTCCGGCTGTGCATCTATGTGGTCGCGCAGCAGGATTTGTAGGCTGGGTGTGTCGGTGACACCGTCGAACTGCGCGAGGGCGTGGGTAGCCCGCAGCACCATTACCGGATTCAGGTTGTCCAGTAGCTGGTGGCGCCACAGCGACGCCAGTTGCTCACGCTGTACAAAGTCGTTGTGCAGGAAGAACGGGCCGTACTCAAGATTGATCATTGTGCCGATGCCCGCGATCTTGTCCCACTTGCCGGCACGGGCGAAACGCTCAGTCAGCCACACCGCAGCCTTAGGGCTGTATTCGGGGTCCGCGCTGAGCCACGCCTGGACCATGGATTTCTCGGCTTCGTCGTCGCGGCCGTCCCGACGCCAGCTCTGGGCGATCGCGTAGTGCGCGACTGGGCTGTAGGCCCGGCTTCCGGTGTCCACCACGCGCTGCCAGCTCGCTCGGAGCTGCTCGTGATCACCTGTGTCGAGCAAGGTCGCGTACCGGTAGGCCGCAGCGGGGCTGTACACCGGGTTCCCACCTGCGGCGGCAACGGCGAAGGCGTCCGCAGCGGCGCGGCGGCGCACGCCGTTGGGGACAGCCTGGGTCAGGCGCACCACACCCAGCAGGAACGCGGCCTCAACCCGGCACGGGCAGTCCGCGGTGTCGACCAGCGGTTCCAGGATAGCGACGGCCCCCTCGAGGTCGCGCTCGCCGAGCAGCGCAACCCCCTCCAGGCACGCGCGGTAGTCCTCGGCAGCCGTACTCCCCATCACGTCTCTACCCCCTGACCGCCGCTGAGAACGTCCGGGCTGAGCAGGATTTCGGGCAGGGTACCGAACAGTCCCGCTCGATCCGGCACCCGGCAGATGAGATCGGCGATCTCGGCTGCCACCCGCTGCCGATCGGCTGGGTCGGCCTGCTCGGCGAGCTCCTCCAGCCGTGCGGAGTCGATCACCACCTCGCCCATGAGCGATGCGGCGACGGCAAGATGCGCGGCGGCGGTGAACCGCTCACCGAAGACCTGCCCCTCCAGCGCAGCGAGCTCGGCGATGGGGTCCGGCTCCACCTCGGCGAGCGCACGCTGCATCCGGTCGGCGGCCATCTGGCGGTCGGTCACGCAGGCGTACGCGGCCCTGAAACCATCCCGCCGGGCGAGACGGAGCAGCGCGACATGCACCAGGGTGTCGAGGGGATCACCAAGGTAGATCAGCGCGATCTCGGCCTCGACGGTGAGCAGCTCCGTTGCGTGCTCCTCGGCGAAGAATCGCGAGTCCTGCCAGTCCTGCAGCTTGATCCAGTCCCGCACCAGATCTCTGAGCAGCATGGGCTGGTAGGCCGCTTCGAGGCCGAGTTCCCGCACCCCGTTGAGAAGATGCCGGTGCAGCTCGACCTGCGCCTCAGCGACCAGTGCCAGCTCTTCGAGCACGAGGGTGGCTGGGTGGTCCAGCAGTTCCTCGGCATGCGCTACGAAGAAGTCTTTCGACTGCGCCCAGTTCGGCGCGGTAACCCACTCGGTGACGAGACCGATCTGGGCCAGGGTGAGGAAAAGCCAGTCCGGTTGTTCGGTCCCGGTGACTTCTTGCCAGACCCGGT
>JBOHFU010000558.1:0-3045 GCA_050699675.1 Pseudonocardiaceae bacterium | reverse complement strand
TCGACCCGAACGGTCTGCTCTCCGGTTTCACGACGCTGCCGGTGCAGATCTATAACTGGGTGGGCCAGCCGCAGGCGGAGTTCCGTGAGGTGGCGTCGGCCGCGATCATCATCCTCTTGATCCTGCTCCTGCTGCTGAACGGCGTGGCCATCCTGATCCGCAACAAGCTCCAGCGTCGCTGGTGAGAGACGAGGACACACCAATGAGCTCTCAGTCCTCTGCCCGGGAGAAGGCGCTGGTCGACCCCGCTCTGGACGAGGAGGCCGCAGGCCCGGTCGTCGACATCGAGCAGCGGTCGCACCGCACCGTCCCGGACGCGCCGGTCGGTGTGATGGCCTGTCATGACATGAACGTCTATTATGGCGCCTTCCTCGCCGTACGCGACGTCAACCTGGAGTTCGGGCACAACGAGATCACCGCGCTGATCGGCCCCTCCGGGTGCGGCAAGTCGACGGTTATCCGCTGCCTGAACCGGATGAATGACCTCATCAGTTCCGCTCGGGTCACGGGCGCGGTGACCTACCACGGCCAGAACATCTATGACCGCGACGTCGATCCCATCGAGGTGCGCCGACGCATCGGGATGGTGTTCCAGAAGCCCAACCCGTTCCCGAAGTCGATCTACGACAACGTCGCCTACGGCCCGCGGGTCACCGGGATGAAGGTCGCCAAGATGGCCGACGTCGTGGAGCAGGCGCTGCGGGGTGCCGCGCTGTGGGACGAGGTCAAGGACAAGCTGAAGCAGAACGCCTACGGGCTGTCGGGCGGCCAGCAGCAGCGGCTCTGTATCGCCCGGACCATCGCGACGCAGCCGGACGTGATTCTGATGGACGAGCCCTGCTCCGCGCTGGACCCCATTGCGACCTCGCGTATCGAGGACCTGATGATTGAGTTGCGCGAGCAGTTCACGATCATCATCGTCACGCACAATATGCAGCAGGCAGCCCGCGTGTCCGACCGCACCGCGTTTTTCACCGCGCAGGCCGACGACACCACCGGAAACCGGACCGGCCTGCTCGTCGAGTACGACAGGACCGCGACGATCTTCGGCAACCCAGCCGACAAGAGGACCGAGGATTACATTTCGGGCCGCTTCGGCTGACCTGCGGTTCACCCCTCAGTGGACGCAGCCGCAACCCGCAGCTGATGTGGCCTCCTCGGGAGTCTGCGCCGGATCGACGGCATGCTCGTCAGGGGTGCAGCAGGCGGTGGTGCCGCAGCACGCATCCACCTGAGGAGCCTGGGTGGTGCTCGGGCCCAGGGTGTCGGTGTCGGCCTTGACGACGTAGACCTCCCACGGCTCCTGACCCGGGCCCTGGACCCACACCTTGTCCTGTAGCGCGTAGCAGCAGGAGGTGTCATTCTCCTCGAACGTCGCCAGGCCGGCCTCGGTGAACCGGTCGGTCGCGGCGGTGACCTGCTCGGTGGTCTCGACCTCGACGCCGAGGTGGTCCATCACCGTGGGCTGGTCTGCCTCGCCTTCGAGCAGCACGAGCTTCAGTGGTGGCTCGGTGATGGCGAAGTTGGCGTAGCCCGGTCGGCGCTTGGCTGGTTCGACGCCGAACAGCGTCGAGTAGAAGGCGACCGAGCCTTCGAGGTCGGAGACCCGCAGCGCCAGTTGCACTCGTGACATGACCACTCCCTTGCTTAGATGACTGTCTAACCTATGGGCTTAGATTGCCATCGAAGTAGATGCATGTCAAGGTAGAGGTATGTCGAATCATGTTCTGCCGCTGCTGTGCTGCTCGCCGCGGACCGGCGAGCCCCTGTCGGCCGAGGAGGCCGCCGAGTTGGCCCGGGTGTTCAAGGCGATCGCCGACCCGGTCCGGCTGCGGCTGCTCTCGCTCATCGCCTCGCACGCCGGCGGGGAAGCCTGCGTGTGTGACCTGACGGGGGCGTTCGCGCTGACCGGGCCGACGATCTCGCATCACCTCAAGGTGCTCCGCGAGGCCGGGCTGGTCGGTTCGGAGCGTCGCGGCACGTGGATCTACTACCGGGTGCAACCCGGCCTGCTCGCGCAACTGTCCGCGGTCCTGGTCCGCGACGCGGCCGCGAAGGTGAGTGCATGACCGCGGTCGCGACCTCGGAGCAGGAGGCGAGCGTCGGGCGGCTGTCCACGCTTGACCGGTTCCTGCCGGTGTGGATCGGGCTGGCGATGGCGGTGGGCCTGGTCGCCGGCCGGTCAGTGCCCGGACTCGGGCCTGCGCTGGACGCGGTGCAGGTCGACGGCATCTCGCTGCCCATCGCGCTCGGGCTGCTGGTGATGATGTACCCAGTGCTGGCGAAGGTCCGCTACGACCGGCTCGACACCGTGACCAGCGACCGCCGGCTCCTGGTCTCCTCGCTGGTCCTCAACTGGGTGGTGGGGCCGGCGCTGATGTTCGCCCTGGCCTGGCTGCTGCTACCTGACCTGCCCGAATACCGCACCGGGTTGATCATCGTCGGACTCGGCCGGTGCATCGCCATGGTCATCATCTGGAACGACCTCGCCTGCGGTGACCGCGAGGCCGCGGCCGTGCTCGTTGCGCTGAACTCGGTGTTCCAGGTGATCGCGTTCGCCGGGCTCGGTTGGTTCTACCTCGTTGCCCTGCCAGGCTGGCTCGGCTTGGCCACCGCGGGGCTCGACGTGTCGTCGTGGGACATCGCCCGCTCGGTGCTGCTCTTCCTCGCTGTGCCGCTGTTGGCCGGCTACCTCACCCGCCGGTTCGGCGAACGCGCCAAGGGTCGGGTCTGGTACGAGGAGCGGTTCCTGCCCCGGATCGGTCCGTTCGCGCTCTATGGCCTGCTGTTCACCATCGTGATCCTTTTCGCGCTGCAGGGCGACCAGATCACCTCCCGGCCGCTGGACATCGCTCGCATCGCGCTTCCGCTGCTCGCCTACTTCGCGATCATGTGGGCCGGGTCGTTCGCCCTGGGCAAGGGTCTCGGACTGGGCTACGAGCGGTCCACCACGCTGGCGTTCACCGCGGCGGGCAACAACTTCGAGCTTGCCATCGCCGTCGCCATCGCCACCTTCGGCATCACCAGCGGCGAGGCGCTCGCCGG
>JBOHFU010000557.1:0-3046 GCA_050699675.1 Pseudonocardiaceae bacterium | reverse complement strand
GGAGGCAATGAGTGATTAACTTGCCCACTGCGGCAGCCAATAATATGACTGATACTCGGGGCGTACGGTTGCCGTTATCAGCATCCCAGTTGGGAATATGGCTTGCTCACCAGATGGACCCGACTGGCTATGCTCTCAGCGCCGGCGAGTATTTGATTATTCATGGTCGGATTGATCCAGCGTTATTCGAGGCGGCGGCACGACAGGTTGCCGAGGAGGTCGAGGCACTGCGTCTGCGCTTCGGCGAGACTGACGGTGAGCCTTGGCAACTTTTGGGTACCTCCTGCGACTGGAGTGTGACTTTTCACGATGTGACGAGCGAGGCCTGTCCTGAGGATGCCGCCCTAGCATGGATGAGAGCCGACTTCGCGCGGCCGGTTGATTTGTTGCGAGATCCCCTCGTCGCGTGGACCTTGTTTAAGGTCGCACAGAATCGTTTTCTGTGGTGCCATCGCTATCACCATATCCTGATGGATGGCCTCAGTCTTTCATTAGTTGTTCGACGTATGGCTGAAGTCTATACCGCGCTGGCGCACGGCGCGCCACCCAGCGAGAACGGTTTTGGTCCGCTACATCTCCTTTTCGAGGATGAAGCAGCCTATCGAGCGTCGAAGCGATTTACGGACGACCGAGATTACTGGGTGAATCATTTTGCTGATCGACTCGAGCCGGTTCGGCTCGGACACCGGCCTCCACAAATTCATGGCAGTACCCTGCGAGAAACGTGCTATCTCGCGCCTCCCATCATGGAAGGCTTGCGCAGCGCGGCTGGGAAGGCGGGGACGAGCTGGCCAGCACTCATGATCGCGACCACGGCGGCCTACCTGCACCGGATGACCGGTCTGCGGGATATCGTTATTGGCTTGCCGGTTACCGCTCGCACGACTCCGACCACACAGCGAATCCCCGGAATGGTATCGAATGTCCTACCCATGCGAATAGGCGTGCGAACAGACGGAGCAGCGACGGAACTCGCACGAAATACATCACAGATAATCCATCAGGCGCTACGCCACCAACGGTACAGACTCGAGGACCTTCTCCGAGAACTGAGACCATCCGGGAACGAGCAGATACTGATGGGCCCAGTGATCAATATCATGTCCTTCGGGTACGACGCGCACTTCGCCGGACATCCAGTCACTGTCCATAACATGTCAATCGGCCCCGTCACCGACCTCGCGATTTCCGTATACGATAGGCACAATCAATCGAGCGTGAGAGTCGACTTCGACGCCAACTCCGAGCTTTACAATCCAGACGAGCTAGCTGACCATCAGCAACGCTTTATGCGGTTGTTGGAGGCGGTGGTGGCTGATCCGGATCAGCCGATCGGCCGGATCGACATCCTCACTCCTGAGGAACGTCACCGGTTGCTGGTCGACTACAACGACACCACTCACCCCGTCCCCGCGACGAGTCTGCCGGTGCTGTTCGAGCGGCAGGTGCAGCGGACTCCGGAGGCGACGGCGGTGGTGTTCGCCGATATCGACACCACGCTGACCTACCGCCAGCTCAACACCCGCGCCAACCAGCTGGCCCACGCGTTGATCGCCTGCGGCGTGGGTCCCGAGCAGATCGTGGCCTTAGCGTTGCCCCGCTCACCCGAACTAGTGATCGCGATTCTGGCGGTGCTCAAAGCCGGTGCCGCCTATCTGCCACTGGACCCGGACTACCCGCCCCCCCGGATCGGGTTCATGCTCCACGACGCCCACCCCATGGTGCTGCTGACCACCACCCAGACCGACGGTGGCTTGCCGACCACCGATCAGACCACCCGACTGGTACTCGACGACCCCACCACCGTGACAGAGTTGGACGGCTACCCGGACACCGACCCCACCGACACCGACCGCACCACCTCCCTCACCTCCCAGCACCCCGCCTATGTGATCTACACCTCAGGCTCCACCGGCCAACCTAAAGGCGTGGTGGTCTCCCATCAGTCGATCACGAACCTGCTAGCCGGGTTGCAGGGTCAATACGGATTGGTGAGCGATGACCGGGTGTTGCAGCAGGCGTCGTCCAGTTTTGATGTCTCGGTGAAAGAGTTTTTCTGCGCGTTGTGCGAGGGCGCCGCTGTCGTGCTCACCCGACCCGACGGGCACCGTGATCCGCTCTACCTCGTCCGACTCATCCGCGAGCAGCGCGTCACTACGCTGGAGTCCCTGCCGTCCATGCTGGATGCGTTCCTGAAGGCAGCCGAGATCATCGACGATCCGCGCTGGGCCGCCAGCCTGCGGCAGGTGTTCACCGGCAGCGAGGCGGTACCCGGCGACATCGCCAGCCGTTGGCGTGACCTGACCGGCGTGCCCCTGCACAATACTTACGGCCCGACCGAGGCCGCCGTGGAGGTCACCTGTTGGGAGTACGACGGCGCGGCCTCGGCGGTCGTGCCGATCGGTCGACCTATGTGGAACACCCGCGTGTACGTCCTGGACGGGGGTCTGCATCCGGTGCCGGTCGGGGTGGCCGGGGAGCTGTATCTCGCTGGTGTCCAACTGGCCCGCGGCTACCTAGGCCGGGCGGGTCTGACCGCGGAGCGGTTCGTGGCGTGCCCGTTCGGCGCGGCGGGTGGCCGAATGTACCGCACCGGGGATCTGGTCCGTTGGCGCGATGACGGGGTCCTGGAGTTCGTCGACCGGGTCGATGAGCAGGTCAAGCTGCGCGGGTTCCGTATTGAGCTGGGCGAGATCGAAACCGTGCTGACAGCGCACCCGGATGTCGCGCAGGCCGTGGTGATTGCCCGGGCGGACCGGCCCGGCGAGAAACGACTGGTCGGCTATGTCGTGGCTGCCGGGGCTGGTCTGCTGCCGGATTCGTTGCGCGAGTATTTGGGTCAGCGGTTGCCTGATTACATGGTGCCGGCGGCGTTCGTGGTGTTGGACGCGTTGCCGTTGACACCGAATGGCAAGCTGGACCGCCACGCCTTACCTGTTCCTGAGCACCGTTCGACCGGTACTGGGCGGGCGCCGCGCACCCCGCAGGAGCGGATTTTGTGTGAGGTGTTCGCCGGGGTGTTGGGTGTGGCCGGGGTCGGCGTCGA
>JBOHFU010000556.1:0-3049 GCA_050699675.1 Pseudonocardiaceae bacterium | reverse complement strand
CGTGCGCCGCTTCGGGCGATAGTGCGTGGTAGGACCACGAGAACACCGCACGCACCGCGGTGGCCTCGTCCTCCTCGTCAGCGGTGGCCAGCAGGTCCAGGCGGTCGTGCTCCACCGCCAGCTCGCCGGCCAAGCCAGCCAGCGTGGCGTGCGGGTGCGTGACGGCACGTTCGGCCGCAATACGCAATGCCAGCGGCAGGTACGCGCACCGGCTGGCCAGCTCGACAGTCGCTTCGGGTTCGACTGCGACTCGAGCGGTCCCGATGACATCGCGCAGTAACGCGATCGCCTCAGACGGGGGCAGCAGGTCCACCGTGACCCGGCTGGCTCCATCCCGGGCAATGAGACCGGACAAGCGGCTGCGACTGGTCACCACGACCCAGCAGGTGGATGAGCCAGGCAGCAACGGCCGTACCTGCTCAGCGGCGTTGGCATTGTCCAGCACGATCAATAAGCGGCGTCCGTCGAGCAAGGAACGGTACAGCGCGGCCCTGGCCCCTAACTCGGCGGGAATCCGCTCAGCAGGCACATCCAGGGCACGTAAGCACTCTTCGAGGGCCTGCTCGGGGGCCATCGGTGAGCCAGGATCGTATCCGCGCAGGTTCACAAACAACTGCCCATCGGGGAAGCGATCACGGACCCGCTGGGCCCAGTGCACCACCAGGGCGGTCTTGCCCACCCCCGCCGTGCCGGCGATCACCGCGATCACCATGGGCGCCGGCCGGGCCCCATCATCCTGGGCAAGGAGGGCATCGAGCGTCGCCAGCTCGGCAACCCGACCGGTGAAATGCACCACATCCACCGGAAGCTGCCGCGGTACCGACCCCGACACAGCGAGCGGCCCGGCCGGGGGCTGGTCAGCTTGAGCCACCACAACCCAGGACATCGCCGCCGGGGCAGGGTCGGGCATCGATGGCCGTCGATCAGGTCGCTCATCCGTGGCGATGGGCCTGAAGGACACCGGCGTAGTAGCAGGCGTAGTAGCACGGCCCAGCTCTTTGTTGCGTTGCCGTTGCTCCTTCTTGCGCTTACGGTCGGCCGTGACCGCTGCTCTGTACAGCGAGCGCCAATCCTCGTCATGCTCGGCAGCTAACGCCTTGACCAGGACCTCGAACTTCTCCCATGCCGGGACGACAGACCAGGTCTCAAACCAACCCGCGATCGTGCTCGCTGCCAGCTCAAGGCCGGCAGCCGACGCCATACGCTCGACGCGACGAGGTGTTGGATCTTCGTTCGCTGCCAGCGCCCGCTGCACACACCTCCACAGGTGCACCACTGCCCCCGGGACGGCCACGATCTCAGCGTCGTCCACAGGCTCAATTATGCGCTACGCCCTGTCGTGCGATCCGCCGCGGACGGCCGACTCGGACCGACTCGGACCGAGTCCGCCCGAACCCGCACGCCCCGCTTGAGTCCGCCCAACTCGGCCCGAGACATTTTCTCGGGCGCGGCCAGGGTGGAAATCTCAGTGGAAATCTCATCTACTGACACGACGAGAGGCTCAGGCTACATCGAGGGAGGGCGGTTGTGTCAATCGCTGCATCCAAATCTGAGCAACATCATATTCGCATGATCAGCGTCTATGCCACTGGATGGCGATGGACCGGGGAACCAGATCCGGAGCTGCCACATCTTGAGTTGGGTCAACTCGACGAGTTCTACAGTCTATTTCAGGGACAGCTGCCACGAGTGATTCACCGATCGTCGAACCCGACTGCCACCATAGCGTTTGCACCAGCAACCGGAAACACCGTGCAACAAAGTGCCACCGCATGCCTTCGCAACCCCGAAGATGGACGGGTGGAGATCCTCAGCGTGCATTCATGGCTCTTCGTTCTTCCATCCGACCAGGTGGTCGCTGCGCTTGACTTCGAGGTACGCAGCGAGTTCCCCCATGTCAACCTGTTGCCCATGCTGAAATTATTGGAACACTGTGCATATGCCCGTCTGATTGTCGGCAAGTCGTCGCTGGAAGAGCATATAGCAGCCCTCGCGGAAGAAGTGGGCGCAGAAGAGATCGACACCGATACGACCCTGCCGCCGGAGCGGCACCAAATCGTCTTTATAGGGCACACAGAGAGTACGCCGCCGGACGACGAAACAATCAAAAACATTCTTTACCGTGCCGAGCCTCCCAACCGTCCGGAGTTCATGGAATACAAGAAACCATCCGGCCTCAACCAAACTGGTCGCACGCTCTGCGCCGTCACTCCCTACGTAAGCCTCCTCTACGGCCAGCAGACCTACGTGGAAAATAGCGTCTTTCTCACCGTCGTGCAGGCCGTTGGCACCGCTGCGCGATTCCGGCAGATCTGGCAGACAGTGCACAACCGGGTACGCAAGTTTCGCAACGACGACCTAGAAAAAAGGCTCGGCGCTCAGCGTCGTGGTGACCTGGAATTCCTCGCTGACGAGCTGGGCAATCTGGAGCTCGATCTGAGCTTCAGCGTGGAGACCTCCGCCGACCCTGGTTTGCTCATCCCAGCGCTGCGGATCGAAAGCTTCCACAAGGAGCTGTACGCGGCGATGGAACTACGCGAACGAGCTAAGACGGCGAGCAGGATGTTCATCCGGCTGGCCGCCAGCATCCGGTCGGAATTGATCGCCATAGATATCCGGGAACGGCAGCAGCAGGAAGAGAGGCGACTGCACTGGGGAGCTGCAATCACCGTCCTGAGCCTGATCGCGGTGCCGATCGGCTTTCTTGGAGCGTATTTCGGCGTCAACGCCCGAGAAGTGAATAATGACTGGTCGATCTTCGACATGAGCCACCACCAGCTTGCGTATATAGCTGCTGGCTGTCTAGCGCTCATTCCATTTATCACTTTTCTTGCTCTCAACGGGCATGCTTGGCTGGCCAATCGGCGGGAAAAAAAGCAGCGAGAAATGCACCTGCGAGCACTATCTGACAGTCGAGTCAGGGGTGTGGCGGACGGCTATGCCGGAGGTCGGGTGCGGAGCAGCCCTGGCCACCCGAAGAAGAGGGGCATCCCGGTCTTCGCGAGCGACCGGGCCGATCATGACCCTGCCGGTGGGCCGCTACTGTGTG
>JBOHFU010000555.1:0-3051 GCA_050699675.1 Pseudonocardiaceae bacterium | reverse complement strand
TCGGAGCGACTCGCCGACTTGATCGTGATACTCGACGACGTCACGGCGCGAGCATCCGCCTCGTAGCGAATTGCACACGTATGCATCCTCCGGACACCGTCGATCTTACCGCACCAGGGAACGTTTCCACAGGTCAGCGGTCTGATTACGCACTGTGATCGCGGGGTTCTTGGGAGCCGGTAGCCTGGATCGAGAGAACTGTCAAGTATCCGGAGGAACACCGTGCCCGAGATGCCAACCGGTCAGCTCATCAAGCTGTATCGCATCGACCGCAAGAAAAGCACGGTCAGCGTGGCGACGCACACCGGCATCACGGTGCGCTACCTGGAGATGATCGAGGCTGGGACCAAGACGCCCTCGTTGCCTGTGCTGCGCAAGCTGGCCAAGGTGCTGGGCGTCCGCACGTCGGCCCTGATTGGTGAGGCTCCGAGTGAAGATCACGAGGGGCCGGTGAACCTCCGGCTGGCTGAGGTGGAACGGGCGCTGTTTACGTACCGCTCGGTGTCCCTGAGCGACCGTGAGAGCGAGCCTGATCTTGCTGACATAGCCGAGCGCATCAGAGCCGCCAGCGATGCCTGGTATACATCCCAGACGGCTTATACGGACGTCTTGGGTGTTCTGCCAGACCTCATCGTCGACGTTGAGCGGTTGGTACAAGTATCAGGACGCTCACCAGAGAGTTGCGGACAAGCATACGGCTTGTATCGGTTAGCGCGAGGAGTACTGAAGCACGCCGGACGGATTGATCTTTGCACCCTCTTAGCCGACCGAGCCATGCGCTACGCCGAGGAGAGTGAGAATCCGCTCACCATGGCCGCAGCGTCGTGGACCTTGTCTCAGGCGATGCTCTCTGATGACATGCCGCAGGGATCGCTTGATATCGCCATGACGAGCGCTGGCAAGCTAGAACAGCTCCTGCCAGATGGCACGCCTGAGCACTTCTCTATCTATGGCGGACTTATCCAATGTGCCGCTGTAGCGGCAACTCGCAATGGTGATCCGTGGCGGGGACGTGAACTTTTGCGCAATAAAGCGCGTCCTGCGGCTGAGCGTGTGGGTGAGGGACAGGATTACCATTATATCTTCTTTGGTCCAACCAACGTAAGTATCCACGCCGTAACTCTAGAGACTGAGATAAGCGACGTATCCGAAGCGCTCAGGCTGTCCAATGACGTCGATATTTCCAGGATAGCTTCTCTGGAGCGTCAGACTTCGCACCTTTACCATGTGGCGAAGTGTTATGAGTGCAAGGGTAACGATACGGCCGTCTTGGTACACCTGAAGATAGCGGAGCGACTTCGGCCGCAAGACTTTCAATACAAGCAGCTCCTCCGTAGCATGGTAGCGACCCTCGTCAAACGCGCCAAGCCGTCCTACGCTTCTGAAGTGCGAGAGTTCGCCGGACGCATCGGCTTGCTGAACTGACACTTCCAAGATCAACGAACTAGTAGTTCGTCAAGATCAAAGGTTCGTTTTTCCTCTCTCCTGAGCGCTAGCGTTCCGCTTGCCCCTCATAGCTGCGAGGGGTGATGGCCGTACCGGTGATGCCTCCGGCAGGTTTAACCCACCCGTCACCGGTATGGCCATTCCAGCTATGAGGAACCACTAATGCCAGGTAAACGCAGACTCAAGGGCCGCCGCGTGCAGCGCACCGCGCGGCACCGCGCTGTCGAAGTCGTTGATGCTCACACCCTTACCGTGCACTTTCTCACGGCTGACGCTCTTGCCACTGGCCGTCATGTATCGAGCCGCTACGTCGCCATCTGCGGCCAAGACGTGGTGCCAGCGAGCCTTGTTGAGCCTGGACGTGGGCGCTATCGGTCATGCACTTCGATCCCAATGCAGAGATCGAGGTCGTGATGACGGTCTGGTATCTGCAATCCCTGAGGGCTCAGGACACCCACTGCGGCCACTTGCGCCGTGGCAGGGTGCTCGCCACGTGCGGGGTGGAGTTCTCACCACTTCGGGCGTGGCGGAAAGGTGGCCCAGCTCTGCCTGGAGAACCGACCGATCCTGAGCAGATTTGTCCGGAGTGTTCCCGGACCAGCTTGTCTAGTGAACCATCCCCCGCTTTCCAGCCGCCCAGGGTGAACAGGCCAGAAAGCCGTGATTGACGAAGACCGTCACCTCCTGCTTGATCCGCGGCATATGACAGACGCCTGCGGTGCCTTTCTGTGCAGGGGCCTTAGAGCACGACCTCGCGCGCGACGACCAGCTGGACTTAAGCGCCTGGCTGGCTGATATGGCTGAACGTATACGCGACCGGGTGCTCAGAACACCCGTGGTTGTAGAGGGCGAAGTATGACCCGGGGTGGAGCCGCCCCTAAAACAGCGCCCGTCGGCTGGGTGTTTCTTGACCGTCATCGTCATGACGGATATACGATCCGCTGGCGGCGTGGGGAACCGGTAGCCTATGTGCTGAGTGGTCAGCGACTGGGTGATCACGGGATGACCGATGTACTAGGAACCATTCCAGTTTTACCGGCTGGGTGGACTGATCTGGCGGAGGTACGGGCGTTGGGGAGGCGGTGGGTGAGGGAGGGCTGAGAAGCAGGTGGGAGACGGAAGGTTGGCCGCGATAATTCAACTATGACTGACGGTGAAGAGCTAGCGGCCGAATACGACCTTCGGGGATCAGCTGGGCGATGCTGCCGAGATCCCGGTGATCGACGGTTCCAGCCAGATCGACATCACTCGCTTCCGCGCCAAGGTCCGCGACTTCCTGTGCCGGCACTCCGACCACATCTCGCTGCACAAGCTGCGCCGCAACGCACCGCTCACCGAGGCCGACCTCGCCGAGCTCGAACGCATGCTCAGCGAGAGCGGGGAACTCGATGACGCGACGCTGAGCCGATCAGCCGACCATGCCGAGGGCCTCGGCCTGTTCGTCCGCTCCCTGGTCGGCCTGGACCGGGCAGCCGCGGTGGAAGCCATGGCGGGCTTCCTGAACGACAAGACGCTCTGTGCCAATCAGATCGAGTTCATCAACATGATCATCGAGTACCTGACCCAGCACGGGACCATGACCGCGGCGCAGCTCTACGAGCCACC
>JBOHFU010000554.1:1705-3063 GCA_050699675.1 Pseudonocardiaceae bacterium | reverse complement strand
CGGTCGTCGCGCAGCGAGTTGATGAAGTCGTTGGTGAATTCCTCGGTGGAGACGTACCGCACCCGCATGCCTGGGAACAGCCGCTGCGCGTAGTGCCCGACGGCGTGCAGCAGGTGCGTCTTGCCCAGCCCCGACTCGCCCCAGATGAACAGCGGGTTGTAGGCCCGCGCGGGTGCCTCGGACACTGCCACCGCAGCAGCGTGGGCGAACCGGTTGGACGCGCCGATCACGAAGGTGTCGAAGGTGTACTTCTCGTTGAGCTTGGTCTGAGAGCTCGGTCGGCGGGCCGGCGCTGCGGCGGACGGGACCGCGGAAGTGGGCCAGATCTCGTGCACGGTAGCCAGCGCGGCTTCCTCCTCGCTCTGCTCACCGGGGACGGTTGCATCCCCAGCAGAATCCCCATGTGGTCGTGCGTTGCCTGAGCCGGAATCACCGGGTACAGCGGTGCCGTCGGCGGCCCGGGCCGCCAGGGATAGCTCCGCTGGCACCGGCAGCGGGTGGTCGACCTTCACTGCCAGCGAGACCTGCCTACCCAGGTGCCGGGACAGCGCCGCGCTGATCGGCTGGCGGAGTACCCGCTCGATGGCGTCCTTGGCGAAGTCGCTGGGCGCGGCCAGCAGCGCCGTGCCATCCAGCAGGCCGATCGGGCGGGTGACGCGCATCCACGCGCGTTGTTGGGGCGACAGCGTCCCGGTGGAGAGCTCTCGGACGACCTCGTTCCACACCTGGCCGAGGTCGGTTGGTCGCTCTGACACCGCGCTGACTCCCCTTCGGCCGGTGGTGGACTTGCAGGTGGTGGAACTTCAGGAGCGCTGGGTGTCCACAAGGTTGTCCACAGCTGTGCATGACGGTTAGCAGAAACGATCGGCGCACACCCCAGATCTCCGACGTGCCAGCCCCTGGGCCGGTCTCCGCCGGTCTTCCGGCACCGCAAGAGTAGAGACGCTAACAAGCGTCGACCTCTGCCACAAGAACCCCGGGATAGCAAGCATCAACGAAGTAACGGCGTGTCGCTCCTGCAGTGACGCGAGACGCTCGTTTTGACGGCGCTGGCATCGGCCGCCTAGGCTCGGGCAGTCTCCCGCCCACCGGCGGGTATTCTTGCGTGCGCGCCGCGTGGGACTCGCTTGCTGGCCGGGGATGACCGACGGCCCGCAGTCCGGACAGCTGCGACCCCGCACCGAGAACCGAGCAACGAGTACCGGGAGAACGACAGCCGTGACCAAGGGCAAGCGCACGTTCCAGCCGAACAACCGTCGCCGCGCGAGGACTCACGGGTTCCGGTTGCGGATGCGCACCCGGGCCGGGCGCGCCATCGTCGCTGCGCGGCGCCTCAAAGGTCGCCGTGAGTTGTCGGC
>JBOHFU010000554.1:0-1605 GCA_050699675.1 Pseudonocardiaceae bacterium | reverse complement strand
CGTGAGTTGTCGGCCTGAGTCCCCCGCTCCTGGATCTCTCCTCCGTTGCTGCCCGCTGCCGCCCGGCTGACCCGTCGCGACGACTTCGCGACGGCAGTGAAGCGGGGCCGCCGAGCGGCGTGCGGCTCGGTGGTCGTGCATCTGGCGCGGTCCGGCGACGCCGATGTGCCGCCGCGGGTGGGTTTCGTGGTCGGTCGCACGGTGGGCGGTGCCGTGGTCCGGCACCGGGTGCAGCGCCGGTTGCGCCATCTGATGCGGTGCCGGTTGGGGGCACTGCCCGGCGGAGCACTGGTGGTGGTGCGCGCGTTGCCGGCGTCGGCTGGTGCGAGCAGCGGGGCGCTGGGTGATGACCTCGGTGGCGCGTTGCGTCGGCTGACCGTTTCCTCACCGGTAGCCGGCCCCGGCAGCCGGCAGTGACTTCCCCGACTCCCCTGACTCGGGGGACGCACCCGACTCACCGGGCTCGCCCAGTAACCCGGATGCTGGTGCTCGTGCTGCGGTTCTACCGCCGGTGGATCTCTCCGGCCCTGCCGCCTACCTGCCGGTTCTACCCCACGTGCAGCGCGTACGCGGTCGAGGCACTGACCGTTCACGGGGCGCTGCGCGGATCGTGGTTGACCGTGCGACGGCTACTGCGCTGCGGACCCTGGCACCCTGGTGGGGTGGACCCGGTACCTGCACCGAGATCACCCCGCTCCCCCGCCGAGAGTGAGTCGTCGTGCTGAACTTCATCTACTACCCGGTGTCGGCCATCCTGTGGTTCTGGCACGAGGCGTTCGGCTACCTGCTGGGGCCGAGCAGCGGCGTCGGGTGGACGCTGGCCGTGGTGTTCCTGGTGTTCACCCTGCGGGCGCTGCTGTTCAAGCCGTTCGTCAGCCAGGTCCGCGCGATGCGCAAGATGCAGGAGTTCGCACCGGAGATCCAGAAGCTGAAGAAGAAGTATGGGGATGACCGCCAGAAGATGGCGGCGGAGATGCAGAAGCTGCAGTCCCAGCACGGCGTGAACCCGCTCGGTGGCTGCCTGCCGGTGCTGGTGCAGATCCCGGTGTTCATCGGTCTGTTCCAGGTGCTGCGGTCGTTCAACCGGGACTTCCTCACCCCCGAACAGAACGAGCAGATCGGCAACTACGTGTTCAGCGCGGCCGACGTGCGGACGTTCCTCGGCGCCGACTTGTTCGGGGTGCCGCTGTCGGCGTACATCACCGAGTCGTCGGAGCTACTCGCGCGGTATGGGGATATCTCCCGGTGGCAGATCGCGGCGGTGGCCGTCCCACTGACCATCGTCGCCGGCATCCTCACCCACCTCACCGCCAAGCATTCGGTGCAGCGGCAGAACCCAGCGCAGGCGGAGAACCCGCAGGCGCAGCTGATGAACAAGCTCATGGTCTACCTGTTCCCGCTCGGCGTGGTGGCCGGTGGGCCGTTCTTCCCGGTGGCCATCCTGATCTACTGGCTGTCCAACAACCTGTGGACGCTGGCCCAGCAGTGGTTCGTCTACCAGCGGATCGACGTCGAAGAGGCGGAGAAGAAGGAGACGGCGATCGCGCAGCGCCAGTCCCTGGCCCCGCGACCCGGCCAAAAGCCGGTCCGTCCGAAGAAAGAGAC
>JBOHFU010000553.1:0-3065 GCA_050699675.1 Pseudonocardiaceae bacterium | reverse complement strand
GCGCCGCTCAGTTCGGTCCCCAGCCCGGTGTCAGTGCACCCCCCTCCGCCGAGGGGATGAGCGGTGCCCGAAGCGCAGCCACCCCAGTAGGTGCGATACGCGGCGCCGGCGGTGCTGGGTACGGGGAGCCCCTCGTCGGGGGCGCTGGCCAGCGGGGCGAGCAGGACCGCGAGCGCCGCAGCAAGTACCTCGTCCACGACGATTCGAACGCGATCGTCGGTGACCTGCCGCCTACCGCACCGCCGGTGATCGGCGAGGATCCGGCCTACTGAGGGGGATCACTTGCGTGGCATCACGGTTGAGCTGACCCATGAGGAGTACCGCACGGCCTGGCACGCCCTGGGCCTGGGCACCCGGCACTGGAACCTGGATCTGCCTGGCCTCCCGGAGCTGACCGAGCAGGAGCGGCGGACGCAGGCCGGACGCACGCTCGACGGCTTGCGGGCCCGTGGGCTGGCCGATCACCGAAGCCTGGCGCCGACGTTGGTGGACCCGCTGCGCCTGCTGGCCACCCCGGCGCGCGAGATCAACGGATGGGTGCAGATCGGGGCAGGTCAGGTGCGGTTGCTGGCCGGATCACGGGGTGAGTGGGGAGTGCTGGCGATGCTCGACGAGCATCGGCTGGTGGTGCGCACCGGCCCAGCCGGCGAGTTGTGCACTGCGGTCGCCCGGCAGCTGCCGGATCGCCCGGCCGGTCCGGGATCGTCGGTGTCGGTGCCGTCGGAGCTGCTGGCCCAACCGCCAGCAGACGGGCAGCGCGGGCTCACCGGGGAGCAATTGGAGAACCGGCTGATCCGCGGCGGCGTCAAACCCACTGACGCGCGGGCCTTCGTGGCCATGGTGTATAGGCCCAAAGCCGCTGGTGGGAAGTTCGGCGTTGCCCGCCGCGACTGCGACGGCCGGCGGCATCCGGCCGGTGCCGCACTGGTCTACCTCGCCACCGACCGTGGCGGGTACACGCTGCAGCCGGTGCGCGGGTCGGACCGCTCGGAATGGACCACCCTGGCCCCATCGACTCTCGCCCAGGTCGCGCAGCGCATCGGCCAGCTCCTGGACAGCGTCCGCACTGGCTGACCGATCGGCGTTATTACCGCAGTGGGTTTCATGAATTTTCGCAACCGGCACCGACAATTCCGGGCACTGAAGATGACCCAAGAACACCGGGCGACAATGTGCGCGGCGAACGGTCAACCGGAAAGCGGTGAACGGTCTCGCCGCAAGGCTGATAGTATCGATCCACTATGGCGCTCACACTCACCAGCCCAGCTTTCGCCGACAACGCGTTCGTGCCCGTCCAGTACACCTGTGACGGCGACAACGTCTCGCCCCCGCTGGCGTGGTCGGAGGTCCCGGACGGCACCGCCGAGTTGGTCCTGCTCTTCGAGGATCCTGACGCGCCGGGAGGCACCCAGGTGTACTGGGTCCTCTTCGGGCTCAACCCTGCCAGTAGCGGGCTCGAGGAGGGGAAGGTACCCGCGGGAGCCGTCAGCGGTAAGAACGACTACGGCCGCACGGATTGGGCCGGACCATGCCCCCCGATCGGCAGGCCCCACCGCTTCATCTTCACGCTGCTGGCTCTGTCGGAGCCCAGCGGCCTGGCCGAGGGTGCCAGCCCTCGCAACGACCTGCCGCATGCCCTCTCGGGCAAGGTGCTGGCCCAGGCGCAACTCACCGGCAAGTACGCCCGCCAGCGCTGACCCGGCCTCATCAGGTCCGCAATGTGGTGTCGTGTTCGCCAGGCTCCTGCCCCAGCCCGTGTTCTTTAAGGCTGCCTCGCAGCTGCCGTAGAGCCCGTGTCCGGGTAGGCCCGATAGCGCCGGGCGGGATTCCGGCCACGCGGGCGACCTCGGCGTAGGGCCGGGGGTTGTCAGTGAACAACGCCCGCAGCAGGGTCCTCCGCCGGGGCGGCAACTCGCCGACGAGCTTCCACAATCTACGCGCGGTGTCGGCGCCGATGACGCGCTGCTCGGGACCCGCCGAGGGGTCGGCGACAGTTTCTGGCGCCACGTCAATAAGATTCAGGGCGGGTTTGGCTTGGCGCAGGATGTGCAGGCATTCGCGGCGGGCGGTAGTAGCCAGCCATCCGCCCAGCCGCTCGGGGAGTTGCACCTGGTGGGCGTTTTCGGCCAGTCGCAGCCAGGTCATCTGGACCGCGTCGAGGGCGTCGGCGTCCTGTAGCCGAAACGACCGCACCGTCGCGGACACGAATTTGCCGTACCGGTGGATGATTTCGTCCCAGGCTGCCGGGTCCCGCTCGCCGACCGCCAACAGTAGGTCTGCCACGCTTAGCGTGGGGTTGCTGGTGTTGGCGGTTGTCATCGGCATCGTAGCCCCCTGGTAAACCGTCCGATCCGTGATCGATCCGGTCGACGGCCGGGAGGAGTTCTTCCGCGCTCAGTCGTCGTCATCCCGTCGTTCCTCTACCAGCGTCGGTGCGAAGTACCAGTCCCGTTCGGACAGTGGACTCGCGCAGCGCGGGCACTTGCCCCGCTGCCGGCGGGCGGTGCGAACCGCCAACCACTCCTCATTCAGCCTGCGACGCTCCTCGGCCAGCCGGCGAATCTTCCGCTGGACAGCCTGGATGGTCCAGGACCATCCGAGCAGCAGCCCGAAGCAGACCAGCAGGACCGCGCCCAGCACCTGGATGGTCACCGTGCTCGGCGGTGTGTTCCACCACGACGTTTCGCTGCCCGCCCACGGCTCACCTGCCGTGCTTCGGGGAAGCATGTCGCGCCCCGGTGAGATGTTGACATGATCGCCGCCCCTTCCATCGGTGATGTGGGTTGCGGCACTGCGAACCGGGGGTCGCCCGGATCGCGAGCCTATGCATAACACGATACAGCCTCTACCGTACTCTAGCAAGGGTACGACTGAGGATGTTGTCCCGGTCTTCCGTGGACATGCCTCAGTTGACTTCGGGCAAGCCCTCACTAGACTTCAGCTATGGCTCCCAGGATGACGACAACCGTCCGGCTGGTTCTGGAAGCCCTCCTGCAGGTCTGGGATGACGACCCCACCGCGGCCCTCTACGGTTTGGAGATCACCGCACGCACCGGCCTGCTGCC
>JBOHFU010000552.1:0-3073 GCA_050699675.1 Pseudonocardiaceae bacterium | reverse complement strand
ACCTGCCGGGCGATCTCCAGCGCTTCCTCGGCGTGGCCGTGGGCCACATCCATGTTCCCGTCGACCCGCTCCAACGTGCCCAGGACCGCAAGGTGCCAGGTCAGCAGGTGGGCAGATCCCGAGCGGCGCTCAGCTTCGACGGCGGCTTCAAGGTGCCCGCCTGCCGCGGGGAACTCACCCAGCGCTATCTCGGTTCTGCCCAGCACCTGGTAAGCCACGCCCAAAGACAGGCCCGCGCCGGTTTCCAGCACACGCTCAAGCGTCTGGCCAGCGAGCGAATACGCGAGTTCGGTGTTGCCGCACACAAGCTGCGCGTAAGCCATGAGGCCGTTGGCGAAGCCGTTCGTGACCGGGTTACCGACCTCGTCGCTTGCGACGACAGAACGTGCGAGCAACTCGTGGGCCTCGTCCAGGCGCCCCTGGTAAATCGCTTCCCAGCCCAGGCACCACCAGTGCCATGCCAGCCCCCATCGGTAACCCAGCCGGGTTGCGGTCGCATACGCGTCATCGAGTAGCGAGCGGGCGGTGTCGAGCTCTTCGTGCCACATCCAGGTAACCGCGAGCAGCTGGGCAGCACTGGTCCGGCACCAGTCGTCGCCAGCTTGGGTGGCCAGCTCCATGCTGCGCTCCAGCAGCGGCCGTCCGCCGACCGGGTCGCCGATGCTGGTCAGCTGCCCGAGGGTGTCGTAGGCCCGTCCTTGCGTCCATAGGTCGCCGCAGGCCTCGCCGACCCCCAGCGCTGCTTGCGCCCACCCGTATGCCGCCTCGTAGGCGCCGCTATACAGCGCGAGTTTCCCTCGGCCGGCCAGGACCCGGCCGCGTAGCGGCGTCGGCTGCTCGCCTGCGGCGTCCAGCGCGCGGGCGTACGCGGCGTCGCCCTCCCGGTAGCGGCCGGTGAACAGCCAGAACAGGGTCAGCGCGTTCACCAGGCGCAACGCAGCGTCCGGGTCGGTCGCCGCCGCTCGCTCCAGGGCCGCGCGCAGGTTGGGCAGTTCGGTGGTGAGAGTGTGCAGGACAGGGTCGTCGCGCCCGGCGCCGAGCACCTGTGGCTCAGCCGCCTCGGCCAGCGCTACGTGGTAGGCCAGGTGACGGTCGCGCAGGCCGTCGACCTCGCCGGCCTCAGCCAACCGTGCGGTGGCGTACTGGCGGACGGTCTCCAGCAGGCCATACCGCGTCTCGGGGCCCTGCTCGTCGGTGGTGACCAGGGACTTGTCGACCAGGCCGGCCAACAGATCGAGCACGTCGTAGCGGTCGATCCCCTCCCCCGGGCACACCCGCTCGGCTGTGTCCAGGGTCCAGCCCCCGGCGAACACCGACAGCCGCCGCAGCAGCGCGCGCTCACCGTCGCGCAGCAGCTCGTGGCTCCAGTCGATGGAGGCATGCAGGGTTTGGTGGCGCGGCAGTACCGTGCGAGCACCGCCGGTGAGCAGATGGAAGCGGTCGCTCAGGGCCCGCGCGATCTGCGCTGGCGCCAGCATCCGCACCCGCGCCGCGGCCAGCTCGATCGCCAGCGGGATGCCATCGAGGTCATGGCAGATCTGCGCCACCGTCAGCGCGTTGGCTGCAGTGATTGCGAAGTCGGGGCGAACCTGCACAGCGCGGTCGATGAACAGGGACACCGCGTCGGACAACTGCAGCGCCTCGATCGGCTCACCTTCCGGCTCGGCGGGCAGCGACATCGACGGCACCCGCCAGGTGACCTCCCCCGGCACACCCAGCGGCGCCCGGCTCGTCGCCAGGATGGTCAACGACGGGCATCCGCGCAGCAGAACATCGGCGAACTGGGCGCAGGCGCCCAGCAGGTGCTCGCAGTTGTCCAGGACGATCAGCGCGCTGCGGGTACGCAGGTGCTCGACGAGCGTGTCGAGCAGTGCCCGACCCGGCACCTCGCGCAGTCCCAGCGCGCCGATCACCGCAGCCGGCACCAGGGAGGCGGACTCCAGGCGGGCGAGCTCGACCCACCACACGCCGTCGGGGTGACGGTCCAACACATCAGCCGCTGCCTGCAACGCCAGCCGGGTCTTGCCGCAACCACCAGAACCGGTCAACGTCAGCAGCCGCGCACGCTGCAACGGATCACCGATCTGGACCAGCTCAGCGCGCCGACCCACAAAACTCGTCAGCTCACCAGGTAAATTGTTGGGCATCGAATCCAACGAACGCAGCGGAGGAAACTCGCTGGGCAAGTCGGGGTGCGCCAGCCCGAAGACGTGCTCGGGCCGCCCGAGATCACGCAACCGATGCACACCGAGATCAGCGAGCTCGGCGCGCTCGGGAAGCCGATCCAGGACCAGATCACGCGTCGTACGAGACAACACCACCTGGCCACTGTGCGCGATCGCGCGCAACCGAGCACAACGGTTGACCGCCCAACCGAAGTAACTCCCCCCGTCGCGCCGCTGAGCCTGCGCGGTGTGCAGAGCGATGCGCAGCTTCAGGGACGCCCCGCCGGGCCAGCTTTCAGAGTAAAACGCACGCTGGGCATCCAGCGCGGCGGCCACCGCATCCGAGGCCCGGGTGAACGCCGCCACGACGCCCTTGTCCTCGCCCTCCTCCCGCTGCCGCATACCGCCGTGCCGTGATATCGCCTCGTCAAGCAGCTCGTAGTGACGGGCGACAGCGGCATCCATCACCTCAGAAGCAAGCTCCCGCAACCGCGTCGAGCCCTCGACGTCGATCAGCACGAACGTCGCCATGCCGACGGGCAGGTGGAAGGTCGCCCGTTCAATGCCGTCTTCGTCCACTGGGGGACTCTCCCCACATCAGCCGCCGGCCCACCCGGCTGCGCGCTCGCGATTGTTCCACCGTCAGGCGTTCAGTGGTTCGGTCTCCCGAGCACCCGAAGGGGTCCGCAGGCTCGCCGGACTAACCATCGCGCAGGTACTCCAGCTGCGCGGCTACCGGGCGTCACCCTTGACTACTTAACCCGCGGGACATCGGTGCCGGCGAAGTCCCGGGCGAGACGTTCCCGGACGGCGATCGTCACGGCGCGCGTGATCGTCTCACCGGTGGCCTCGGCGAGCTGCCGGGCCAGCCGGTCCGCCTCCGGATCCTTGATATTGATCATCAGGAA
>JBOHFU010000551.1:0-3076 GCA_050699675.1 Pseudonocardiaceae bacterium | reverse complement strand
CGCGCGGCGCCAGCGATGGGGCGGTGGTGACGGCGCGCGGCGCGAACGATGGGGCGGTGGTGATGTCGCGGGGCGCGAGCGAGGGGGCGGACACGCGCAGTGACCCTAGGGACGGCGGCGCCGGCGGCGGCCGATTTTGAGAATCTCGGCGTGCGTCAGCCGGTTCATCGGTGTGTGACGGCGACGAACGGCTTGCGATTAGGCCGCTTGGCGCAGTCATGTGACCTGAACGCGCAAGTCGGTTCTCAGGGACGCTGGCGGGTGTGCCCGGCCGGAGTCCGGTGGCTGCGACGGGCGGTCGGCGCGACGCGGTGACGGGACCGGGGTCGTCCCTATGGCGGTTGTCAAGCAGCTTGTGGGGGAGAGGGTCTTGTTGCCCGGCATGGCGAACAGGACGTCGCAGCGGCGTCGGCCAAGGCGGGTGGCGTTGGGTGTTTTGCGAGGCATGCGAGGAGTAGAGCTAACCCTACTGTGGTGGGCAACGCTTGTTAGGTCCTGTTTGTCTAGCCTTACCTCAGCCAGGCTGCTCCCAGGGTGACCGCGATCGAGTGAGCCGCATCCCGGGTCGTCAGACGTCCCTTGAGCGTTAGATCAAGCGGCAGCTTGTTGATCTTTCTTGGCGGGTGTGTCCCCAGGCGGGTCCTCGTCGTAGTTCGTGCCGGTCTTGAGACAGCTGTGCAGGATGCGGCCCAAGATCCACCGGCTGGGCCCGGCGCTCGCGGTCCGCCGCGTAGGCCCTCCGAAGTGCGATAAGCATTGCCCGGTCTGAGCCCAGTGCACCACCTCGGCGTCGCGGCGCCGGCAGCTCACCGTGCACCCCCGCGACGTCCACCAGGCCCAACTCACCACCCGTGCCGCCCAGGGCACCACAGACTTTCAGGCCCGGTACGCGTTACGCGCCGGCGTCGAAGGCACCATCCGCCAGACCGTGGCGGTCACCGGCATCCGGCATGCCCGCTACCGCGGGCTGGACAAGACCAGCCTCGAACACGCCAACGCCGCGGTCGCGGTCGCGGTCAACCTGATCCGGCTGCACGCCTGGTGGAACGGCCACCCACTGGACCGCACCAGAACCAGCCACCTCGCCCACCTCGAACTCGCCCTGGCCTCATGAACACGAATTAACCACCAGGGTCGACGGGCCGCCGTCGTGGTAATCCGGGCGTAGCAGGCGCGCCCCGCGCTCGGCAAGGTCGACGTAAGTGGTCGAGGCGTGGCCTTCACCCCGGCTGGCCGCGGGGCGAAGACGCGCCGTCTGGACACTACTCGGCTACTAGGTGAGTCGGCTGAGGAAGCGGCCGACTTTGGCCGCGGTGCTGGGGTTCTCGGTCAGGGCGTAGTCGTAGAGCGCGATCGGGATCGCGAAAGAGTAGGTCGGGTAGGCGTGGATCGAGCCGATGATCGCGTCGACGGTGAGGTCGTTGTTCATCGCGAGGGTCAGTTCGTTGATCAGCTCGCCGGCGCAGTGCCCGGCGATGTGGGCGCCGATGAGCCGGCGTTTGCCGTCGATGAGGAATTTCATCAGGCCGACGGGTTCGGCGTCGGTCACCGCGCGCTCGTTGTGGCTGTAGGGGAAGCGCACGATCTCGCAGGTGTCGCCGGCTGCGCGCACCTGCGCTTCGGTGCGACCGACGTGGGCGATCTCCGGGTCGGTGAAGGTTACCCACGGCAGGTGCCCGGGGGCGAACTTCGCCTTGATCGGGACGAAGATGTTGCGCACCGCGTGCGCCGCCTGGTGGCCGGCATAGTGGGTGAATGCGGGCCCGCCGGTGACGTCGCCGACAGCGTAGATGTGTGACTGGTTGGTCTGGAGCAGATCGTTGACGGCGATTCCCCGCGCCGTGGTGGTGACCCCAGCGGCATCGAGCCCGAGCGATTCCACCGTGGGCACCCGCCCGACCGCGCACAGGATCTGATCCACGTGCAGCTCGCCGTCGCCGAGTGCCAGGACGATCTCGCCGCCGTCCCGGCGCATCCCGCTGAGCCCGGTCTCCCGTCGCACGTCGATGCCCTCATCGGCGAACTGGCGCTCCAGTATCTCGATCATCTCGATGTCGTCGCGGGGGATCAGATGCGGCCCGCGCTGCAGGACCGTCACCGTGGAACCGAGCCGGTGCAACGCCTGCGCGAGCTCCACGCCGATCGGGCCGCCACCGATCACCGCCAGCCGGTCTGGTAAATCGCTGAGGTCGAAGACGTCCTCGTTGGTGAGGTAGCCGACCTCGGCCAGCCCCTCGACGTCCGGTACCGCCGGGTGGCTACCCGAGGCGATCAGGACGAACTTGGCGGTGAGGTCTCGCTCCCCGGCGCGCAGCGTGTGCGGGTCGCGGAAGGTGGCGCCGCCGAGCAGGACATCGACCCCGATCTCGGACAGCGCCTCGACGTCGTCGAGCTTGCCGATGTCGGCGATGGCCCGTTGCACCCGGGTGTTGACCCCGGCGAGGCCTGAGCCCACGGGCTGCGCGGACAGCCCCCACCGGTCCGCGGTGGCGGCTTCGTGGGCCACCCGGGACGCCTTGATCAACGCCTTACTCGGCACGCAGCCGTAGTGCAGGCAGTCCCCGCCCAGCCGGTCCTTGTCGATCAACGCGACCCGCTTGGCGAAGAACCGGGCGAGCCGCGCGGCGGTCAGCCCACCCGATCCTGCGCCGATGATCGCCAGGTCGTAGTCGAAGGACGGCATCGCGTTTCCCCGATCACGTAGTTGGTCGTCGTTACGAGCAGCGCTTTGGGGGGTTGGTGGTGCTTGAAGAGCCACCAACTGCGCGCAGCAGGTGTGACGGGCGGACCCGGTCGTTGGGGGTGCGGGGTAGCCAGCGGCGCACGACCACGCCGTCGCACAGCAGCGCGTCGCCGCCCATCTGGCGGGTGTCCTCTACCGGCCGCGGCAGGTGCTGCCCGCGGGCTGCGGCGATCGCGTAGCGGGCCAGGGTCCCCGGCGAGTACACCTGCCACAGCCTGGCACGGCGCATGCCGAGCATCCCGTAGAGCCGGCGGTTCTCGTCGGCGAGGAACGGGCCCGGCCAGCCGACGTGGTCGGCGAGCGCGGCGAGCGCGTCGGGTGGGCTGAACCCGA
>JBOHFU010000550.1:0-3081 GCA_050699675.1 Pseudonocardiaceae bacterium | reverse complement strand
GCACGACGCCAAGCAGCAGGATGAGCAGGCTAACGAGCAGCAGGATGAGCAGGATTGCCACGGCGGGGAGCAGCACCACGGGCTGGTAGGCGGTGGCGGCGGCCACACATACGCCCAAGCCTATCCGGGTGGTGGTCTGCATCGCGTCCATCGCTTCGGTCCTCTGTCTGCCCGCAGAGTGCCAACGGTCGCCGGTATGAAAACCACTCGCACCTCGCTAAGCGCCGATTCGGGTGACGCACACTTAAGTGGCGGGCTCTCAAGGGACCTCGTAGAGCTGTCCGTGGTGATTGCCGACAGCCGACCGCGCGGCGCGGCGCCTCGATCACAGTGCGGGACGCGGCGGCCAGCCCATCGGCCACACTGACAACGTCCCGCACACAGGGAAACAGGAACGCATGGCCGCCAGCGCCCTCCCCGTTGCTCCCTCGCGGGTGAGCTGTCTCGACCTAGCCAGACTCACCCGCTGCCGTTGCTGGGTGTCCCCGCTTGAATCTGGGGCTCCCAACACGCGGACTGCTACCGGGTACCTGACAGAGCGCCGCCATCGAGGACACCAGCAACCCCGGGCATCGGGTGCCAGGCCCGGTCGCCTAGCCTCGGCGCCGATGAGTGAAACCGTCACGCGCACCCTCACCGGCTGGGGGCGCACCGCGCCGACCAGCGCGCGGGTGCTGGTCGACCCGACCGTCGAGGCGATCCAGCAGGCTGTGCGCAGCGCGGACAGCCGCGGGGTGATCGCCCGTGGGCTGGGGCGGTCCTACGGCGACCCGGCACAGAACGCGGGCGGGCTGGTCATCGACATGACCGGGCTGGACCGGATCCACTCCATCGACGCGGGCAGCGGCCTGGCCGTGCTCGACGCCGGCGTCAGCCTCGATGCGCTGATGCGCGCCGCGCTGCCGTTCGGGTTGTGGGTCCCGGTGCTGCCCGGCACTCGGCAGGTCACCGTGGGCGGCGCGATCGCAGCCGACATCCACGGCAAGAACCACCACACCGCAGGCACCTTCGGCAGCCATGTGCAGTCGATCGACCTGGTCACCGGCGACGGGGCGGTGAGCACGCTGACCCAGGACGACGAGCTGTTCTGGGCCACCGTCGGAGGCATGGGGCTGACCGGGATCATCGTGCGCGCCACCGTCGCGCTCACGCAGGTCGAATCGGCGTACTTCGTCGTCGACACCGACCGCACCGCTGACCTCGACGAGCTGATGGCGCTGCTCACCGACGGCTCCGACGACCGCTACGACTACTCCGCCGCCTGGTTCGACGCCATCTCGACGGGCCCGAAACTCGGCCGCGCGGTGCTCACCCGCGGCTGTATGGCCCGGCGTGACGAGCTGCCGCCGAAGCTGCGCCGCGCCCCCCTGGCCTTCGACGCCCCGCAACTGCTCACCGCTCCGAACGTCTTCCCCACCGGCCTGGCCAACCGGGCGATCTTCAGTGCGATGAGCGAGGCGTGGTACCGCAAGGCGCCCCGGCGGCGCCGGGACGAGGTGCAGAACCTGACCGCCTTCTACCACCCGCTGGACATGATCGGGCAGTGGAACCGGGCATACGGTCCGCGCGGTTTCCTGCAATACCAGTTCGTGGTGCCGCTCGACGGGCAGGACGCCTTCCGGCGCATCGTGGCGGACATCGCACGCTCCGGTCACGTCTCCTTCCTCAACGTGCTCAAGCGTTTCGGCGAGGCCAGCCAAGCGCCGCTGTCGTTCCCCCAGCCGGGCTGGACGATCACCGTGGACTTTCCGATCCGCCGGGGTCTCGCGGAGTTCTGCGACCGGCTCGACGAGCAGGTGCTCGAGGCCAGCGGGCGGCTCTACCTGGCCAAGGAGTCCCGGACCTCCGCGGCCACCGTGGCCCGCATGTACCCGCGAATCGACGAGTGGCGCAAGATCCGGGCCGCCGCCGACCCCGGCGGGATCTTCGTTTCCGACCTCTCAAGAAGGCTTGAACTACTGTGATATGGGAAAACCCATGATCGACGCTGTCGGCAACCTCCAGTCCCTGCTGCTGCTCGGCGGCACCTCCGAGATCGCGCTGGCCACCGCGGAGCGCTACGCCACCCGGCGGCCGCTGCGGGTGGTGCTGGCGGCCCGCCCGTCGGAGCGGTTGGACGCCGCCGCGGCGCGGCTGGACCGCCTGGGCGCCACCGTGGTGATGCTGCCCTTCGACGCGACGGACACCGCGTCACACCCGGAGACGATCGAGAAGGCCTTCGCCGACGGCGACATCGACGTCACGCTGGTCGCCTTCGGGCTGCTCGGCGACCAGGAGAAGGCCTGGACCGACCATGCCACCGCCGTCGAACTCGCGCAGGTCAACTACGTGGGCGCGGTGTCGGTCGGGGTGCTGCTGGCCAAGGCGCTGCAACGGCAGGGCCACGGCGCGCTGGTCGCGTTGTCCTCCGCCGCTGCCGAGCGGCCCCGGCGCTCGAACTTCGGCTACGGCTCGACCAAGGCCGGCCTGGACGCTTTCTACACCGGCCTCACCGAGGCACTGCGGCCGTCCGGGATCAAGGTCTCGGTGATCCGGCCCGGGTTCGTGCACACCAAGATGACCGCGGGGATGAAGGCCGCCCCGCTGGCGGTCACCCCAGAGCAGGTCGCCGAGGTGATCGTGGACGCCGTGGCACACGGCCGCGAGCAAGCCTGGGCCCCAGCCCCAATGCGATTCGTGATGTCCGCGCTGCGGCACGTGCCGCGCCCGATCTTCCGCCGCCTGCCGATCTGAGCGCCGCGGGAGTGCCGGTAGGGCGGGATCTGCCACGACTACTGCAGTGGGTGCAGTGGGGCCGCCGCTCGGACCTCCGCGCGATGCGGCCCGGAGCCGGCGGCAGCTGCGCTGGATGCTGCCACTGGCGCTGTTGTGCGTGGCGTTCGTTCCCCTCAGGCACCCGACGCGCCTGGTGGCTCGTCGGTGAGCAGGCAACCGCAGGCGGCAATCAAAAGGGTGGGGGTTCGTCCGGGTCGGGTGTCGGGTGGGTGGTGAGTGGTTCGGGGTCGGTTAGTGGTGGTGGTTGGGAGTGGTAGGTGTGTCCGGTGGGGGTGGTCCAGGTGGTGCAGCCGTCGGGGTGGTGGG
>JBOHFU010000549.1:0-3084 GCA_050699675.1 Pseudonocardiaceae bacterium | reverse complement strand
ACATGGACCAGTGGAACCCCATCTCGACCACGATCGAGCCGCACCCGGAGCACGCTGCGGCCTACGAGCGCTTCTACGCCCTCTACCGGGAGCTGTACCCGAACACCAGAGAGATCGCCCACGCGCTCGCCCGAGAACAGCGCGTGATCTCACATCGCATCGGAGGTAGCTGATGGTCGCGTCCTCGTTCCGGTCCCGAGTGACCACGCGACGGGTGTATGCCCTGGGCGCGTTGGCGGCGCTGTTGTTCGGTTACGACAACGGCATCATCGGGGCCGCGCTCTTGTTCATCCCGCAGGAGCTGCCTCTCACGCCCCTCCAGGCAGGTGCGGTGGTCAGCGCCATGGTGTTCGGGGCGATGGTGGGCGCACTGGGCAGCGGTCCTGCGGCCGACCGTTTGGGACGGCAGCGGCTCCTGCTCGTCGCCGGGGTGGTGTTCACCGTCGGGGCACTGGGCGCTGGTCTCGCTCCGACCGTCAACGGGCTGGTGCTGTTCCGGTTCATCCTGGGATTGGCCGTCGGTATCGCGTCGGTGATGGTGCCGCTCTACCTGGCTGAGATGGCACCTGCTCGGGACCGCGGTGCGGTTACCTCCCTGAACCAGTTCTTGATCATCGTGGGGACGGCGCTGTCCGCGGCTGTCGGCTTCGCGCTGGCCTTCACCGGCTCCTGGCGGTGGATGTTGCTCATCGGCGTGTTCCCCGCGATCGTGCTGATGGTCGGCATGTACTTCATGCCCGACACCCCCCGATCGCTGGTACGGCGTGGACAACCCGAACGTGCCCGTGAGGTCCTGGTCGGCTTGCGTGGTGACACCGCGCTGGCCGACCGTGAGCTCACCGAGATCATGGAACTCGAGCAGCAGCAGCGCGACAGGCGCACCGGTGCCCGGCTGTTCGCCCCCTGGGTGCGCCGGTTGCTGATCCTGGGCGCCCTGCTGGCCATCTTCCAGCAGATCACCGGGATCAACGCGATCGTGTACTACGCACCGACCATTCTCACCGGCTTCGGGGTGTCCGAGACCACCGCGTTGCTGTTCGGTTTCCTCAACGGGCTGGTGAACGTAGGGACCATCGCGCTGGTCGTCCGATCCAAGGTGGTTGATCGGCGAGGCCGCAAACCCGTCCTGCTGGCCGGCCTGGTGGGTATGTCGGCCAGCTTGTTCGTTGTCGGTGCGGCAGTACTGCTCCTTCCGGACGATTCGACCGCGCTGTTCATCGTCGCGGCAGCGGCGTTCGTAGTGTTCACGAACACCTTCTCGGCGACCTGGGGGCCGGTGCTGTGGGTGATGCTGGCCGAAATCTTCCCGCTCGCCATTCGGGGCGCGGCGATGGCGATCGCCACCCTGTTCAACTGGCTGGCCGCCTTCTTCATTTCACTGATGTTCCCCAGCTTCGTCGAGCTCGCGGGCATAGGTACCGCCTTCATCGTCTTTGCCGTCATTGGTGTGGTGGTCTTCCCGATCGTGTGGTGGATGGTGCCGGAAACCAAGGAACGCAGCCTGGAAACACTGGAAGCCGCGTTTCGCAACGGCAGCCGGATCGTGCCGGCCGAGCGCGCCGCTGCCGACACCGGAGGTCTGGCATGACCGTCAACTACGGCCCGTACGGTTCGAGTCTGCGAGACCTGCCACGGCTGCGCAGCACCCGCCGGCGCCGCGCGTCCAGCTGGGACCGCACGGGCGGTAATGACGACCGCCTCACCCTCGAGCCGGGGCAGACCGCCACCCTCGCCGACATCGAGGGAGCCGGCACCATCAACCACATCTGGGTGACCGTCGCCAACGAACGGATGGTCCGCAACCCGTGGATGCGAGACCCCGACTACCTTCGTCGGCTCGTGCTCCGCGCCTATTGGGACGGCGAAACGCACCCCAGTGTCGCGGTACCCCTGGGTGATTTCTTCGGGGTCGGGCACGGTCGCACCACCAACTTCGTCTCCGCCCCGCTGCAGATGAGCCCGGAGGACGGCAAGGGGTTCAACTGCTTTTTCCACATGCCGTTCGGCACGGGCGCCCGGCTGGAGATCACCAGCGAACTGGCCCACGAAAAGATGTTCTTCTACTACTACATCGACTACGAGGAGCTCGACGAGCTCGAAGACGGCATCGGACGTTTCCACGCCCAGTGGCGCCGCAGCAATCCCTGCCCGGGGGTGCCCCAAGGATCGGAGAGCAACGCCGATTTCCTGCTCACCGGGAGAAATATCGACGGGAAAGCCAACTACACCATCCTGGACGCAACCGGCCGCGGCCACTACGTCGGTTGCGTGCTCAACATCCACAACCTCCGTGACACCGACGAGTGGAACTGGTACGGCGAGGGCGACGACATGATTTTCATCGACGGCGATCAGTGGCCACCCACCCTCCACGGCACCGGCACCGAGGACTATTTCAACACCGCGTGGTGCCCGACCCAGACCCACCACGCGCCGTATCACGGCATCACCCTGCCCGGCGGCGACAACTGGAGCGGGCAGATCAGCATGTACCGCTTCCACATCGAAGATCCCATACCATTCCAACGGTCTATCCGGGTCAGCATCGAACACGGTCATGCGAACAAACGCAGCGACGACTACTCCTCAGTGGCCTACTGGTACCAGACCGAGCCACACCAGCCCTTCGACCTCGACCCCGCCGAATTACGCGTTCCGCATAAGTAGCGATTGCGCACGTCGTGAACTCGACACCACCGACGTTTGCTGTGATCGGGGATGTCGGTAACGTCGAGTTCACGACGCATCGCGGTCATGCCCACGGCCTGTTCGCACCTGATGAGTGGCCGCACCGCCTGGGCGTCCCGGCGCTGCGCCCAGGGGTGTCGACCGACAATTATTAATAGCCTGCCGCACGGCCCTGACTTCATCGTCACCTTTGCCACAGCTGCCCCGCCGGAGAGGCATGTGGATATTCTGAAGACGTGCCGCACACGGCAACTTTGCGAGAAAAGTTGCCGTGTGCGGCACGTCTGCACGCTGCCACACCACTTCCCTGGCAGCGCCCGGGGAGACGGCTGGGGTGGCGGGTGCTGTTCAGTATTGAATGCTGATGTGCTCCTGGCCGGGTGACGCTCCGGTGGG
>JBOHFU010000548.1:0-3085 GCA_050699675.1 Pseudonocardiaceae bacterium | reverse complement strand
CTCGCGGTTGCCGGCTACCTGGTCGCGGTGCTACGCCGTCGAGCCACGACCGGGCCCGGCTGGCCGGTGCGCCGCACGGTGTCCTGGCTGGTGGGCGTGGCGGTGCTGGTGGTCTCGGTGCACAGCAGCATCGAGGTGTACGGGCACACGCTGCTGTGGGTGCACATGATCCAGCATCTGTTGCTGATCATGGTCGTGCCGGTGTTGCTGTGGTGATCACGCATCTCACCGGTTTCCCGGAGGCGATGGCCACCCAGATGTGGGTTCACCACGCCGAGCAGGCCCTGTACCTGGTCAGCGGTTACCTGCTGTTCCTGCCGTTGGTGGGTTCGGAGGCCAGCCCGTGGGAGATCCCGCATCTCGTCCGATTTGCGCTGCTGGGGCTGGCGATGGGAGCAGACCTTGGTGGGTGTGACGCTGATGCTCACCGGGTACCCGCTTGCCCCCAGCACAATGCTGATGCGGCCCGGCTGGGGACCCACCCTGATCGAGGACCAGCACTGGGCCGGAGCGATCATGTGGGTTGGCGGTGACGGCCTGATGCTGCTGCTGATGGTCGCCGTCGCGGTCCAGTGGAGCGCCAGGGGTTCCCAGGCTCGACTCGGTGACTGGCTGGAATCCGCCAGTCCCTGGCCGGGGTCGGTTCTCCGTCCGGCAGCGACCACACCACCGTCGGGGCCAGCCCGGATGTCGACGACGACGAAGCCGCCTGCCAAGCCTACAACCGCATGCTGGCCGCCCTACACCGTCGCACGCCCCGCGACCCCACGTAAACCAGCGACCGAGTGGCTCGCCCGTGAGCCGCAGCATCACAGTAGGGGAGACTGGGCGGCGGCGGAACGGAGTTCCTGGCGGAACGCGACGTGCCGGGGGTAGCGGCTGTGCAGGCCGTCGAGGTACCCGTGGCCTGCGGAGACTCCGACCGCGAGCGTGATCGCCTCGGCGCAGGCCGCGGCGAGCTCCGCGGCTCGCCGGTATGAGCTGCGGTGTTTGCCGCCTACTACCGCGTCTACCTGGGCATCGACGTGGATGCGGCCGTCATCGAGCCATCTCCGCCGCTCGGATCCGGCGGGCGGGTGGGACAGCATCTCGATGAGCAACGGGGAGAGCGCCAGATCGTCGTCGCGGCTGGTGGGGAAGGATCCCGGAGGCAGCACCGCGCGGAAGGCATCGAGATCGGTATCGGGTCCGCGCAGCCAGTCGACCGAGTTCACCTGCTCGAGCAGCTCACAGAGCAGCAGGCGCGGCCAGCGCTCGTCGCCTGGCGCGCCGCTGCCCCCGACCAGCAGGAACGGTACGATCACCGGACCGGGGTGTGCGCGGTGCTCCCAGCGGGCCCGGTCTGTCGTCGCCATGAGGCTCGACGCCTCATCGACCTGCCCGGCGAGCAGCAGCAGGCTCGCTGCCAGGTCGGACCGCTGGGCCAGCGGGCCTTCCACGACCCGCTCCGCCTCCGGGATGAGCACCTCGTCGCGGCGCTCGCGCGCGGTGGCCACGTCAACCAGGCGCAGCAGCCGCTGCAACGTTGGGTCGGCGCGCCACGCGTCGCGCCGGGCGTCCAGCAGCGCGGCGCTGTCATCACGGGCGATGGCCAGTACGGCGAGCCGCTCGGCGAGTTCGGCCTGGACGCTGCCGTGGGGGTCAAGCTGGTGCAGGGCCTCGCGGGCGGCCGGCTCGGCGTCGGCCACCCGGCCTGCCTTGGCCAAGCCGTCCACCCAGTCCCGGTACGCCTCGGCCCGGTGCGGTCCTGGCGCGCGGGCGAGGTCGGCGAGCCTGTCGACGCCGCAGTGACGTTCGGTCGCCTCGGATAGCAGCCGGCGAGCCTGCGCGCCGAAACGAAGACCGTCCGGGGGGATTTCGCGCAGCGCCGCGATCAGGTCGGGCAGTATCGGGTCAAGGTCGGGCAGTGGCTCGCGCCGAGTGGCGTCGAGCGCGGCCAGGCTCGGGTCATCCCCGAGGTAGCCGAGCGAGTCGGCCGCCTCGATCAGCGCGGTCGCGCGGGTGGCCAGCGGCTCGCTTTCCCAGACCGAGCGCAGGTAACGGGCCTTGGCCTCGTCGATGTCGCCGTGGATCAGCTCCTCGGGAGTGCCTGCGCCGGGAAAGCCACTCTCGGCGTCGTCGTGGCCAAGGGCCTCCAGCAGCATTCGGTAGGCCCCCCGGGCCAGCGTCGCGTCACCCGCCAGGAACGCTGCACCCGCGCGGTCGAGCAGATTGTCCATCTCGACCGTCCAGGTCTCGTCACCGAACGTCCGGTACTCCCCGTAGTCTGAGTCGAAGCCGTACCCTTCGGCGTAGGTCCCCTTGGTGATGTCTGCGACGAACGACTCGACGTCGTCGAGCAGGTCCGGGTCGTCGTGGCGGGTCCCGGTGGTGTTGTTGAACACCTGCAGGAAAACCGCTCGCTCACCGACGGGTAGCCGGGTGCCGTGCTCGAGCAACACCCGGCGCAGCTGCTCGGCAGGCAGCTCGTCGAGCCGGCGCTCCAGGCTCTCGAGGAACGGGCCGAGCCCCAGCACCTCCGGCGTCACGGGCGGTTCTCCTCGTCGAACTCGTCCTCGTAGCAGCCGTAGGGGGCGCCGCCCTCGGTGTAGCCCACGACGAACATCCGCCGGTCACCGACGACCATCCACCCGAGTGTGGGGTCGTCCAGCAGCTGCTCCTGGTCCGTCTGTTCCCGCCGCCGCTGCTTGCGGCCTCGCATGCGCCTGCTACTCATTGGGCCTCCCAGGTCCCACAGATAGCCGTGCTGCGGCACCCTAATGGCGGCGGTTTTCTCGTGGGCGGCGGACGGCGTCCGGGAGCGGGTTCAGGCCGCGACGACGGTGCAGGCGTTGATCGCCGATGGCACCGGGATGGGGTCGCCGTGCTCGCGCATGACCTCCAAGTGGCCGGTGATCGCCGTACGCATCAGGGCGACGCATTCCTCGTAGGTCGCAGCGGCAGCGCACGTCGCACTTTATGGTGAACTGACATACACCCGGTGCGTCGGCTGGCAGGGAGGTGTGGTGGCCAGGGTCTTCGTCAGCCACGCTGTTCTTTGGCCGCGCTGACGAGGTCAAAGCAGCTCGCAGAGCTGGTGCGCTCC
>JBOHFU010000547.1:0-3090 GCA_050699675.1 Pseudonocardiaceae bacterium | reverse complement strand
CGGCAACGTGTCGCAGCTGACGGTGGGCCGGGAGTCGCGGACCTCCTCCAGCGCGGCACGGATCGCGGCCGGGTCACCGGAAGCGACGTCAGGGGTGAGCACCCGGCGCTCGAGCATCACCATTCGAGCCAGCACCGCGGGATTGCCGATCTTTGCCCGGCGCCCGCTCATCAGCTGGCTGAGCATCGGCGGACTCAGCCCGAGGACGTCGGCCAACTGTGCCTGGGAGACGTCGAAAGCGACCACAAGTCGCCGCACCCGGTCGCCGAGCGGCTCCCCGTACCACTCCCGCTGCAGGGCAACGTTGCGCGTGACGGCGAGCTGCTCCTCCACCGGCCTTCCCCTTCCCATCCTCACATCGCGCAGTAACCGGCATCCTGCCAGGCCCCAGACGTTGGCGGCCGCGATCGGCAGATCGCTCACCTGTTCTGGTCGAGCACCTCCCGAGTTCGCGCCACGTCGTCGTCGATCTGGGAAACGAGCTGCTCGGGGGTGTCGAAGCGCCACATGCCACGCAGTCGGTCGACGAAGTCCAGCGCCACCTGCTCGCCGTAGAAGTCCTCGTCCACATCCAGCACAAATGCCTCCACCCGGCGCTCCCGTCCGGAGAAAGTCGGGTTGGTACCGACCGACCCCGCCGCGGCCAGCTCCCGACCACGGTGCACGAAGCGGCATGCGTACACGCCGTCGGCGGGGATCGCGGTGTGCCGTGGGGTCGACAGGTTCGCCGTCGGATAGCCCATGCTGCGGCCGCGCTGGTCACCGCGGACCACGATGCCCTCCACCCGGTGTGGACGGCCCAGCGCGGTAGCCGCGGCCGCCACGTCCCCGGCATCGATGCAGGAGCGGATGTAGGTGGAGGAGAAGGTCAGCCCACCCTGGGACAGCAGCCCCACGTCCTCAGCGGTGAACCCGAACCGCTGGCCCAACGCCCGCAGCAACTTGACGTTGCCGAACGCTTTGTGACCGAAGGTGAAGTTGTCCCCGACGACCGCCTCAGCCACGTGCAGGCGCTCCACGAGTACCTCGTGGACGAACTCGTCGGCCGGCATCCGGGACAGTTCGACGGTGAACGGCAGCACCAAGAACACCTCGACACCGAGCTGTTCGACCAGCTCGGCGCGGCGCCGGAGGGTGGTGAGCTGCGCCGGATGGCTGCCGGGGCGGACCACCTCCGAGGGATGCGGGTCGAAGGTCATCAGCACGCACGGAACGCTCAACTCCCGGGCGCGCCGCACGGCCTGCCCGATCAGCTGGGCGTGACCGCGGTGCACCCCGTCGAACACCCCGATGGTCACCACGCTGCGGCCCCAACCGTTCGGGATGGCCTCGATCCCTCGCCAGCGCTGCACGGGCGATGAGACTAACCGGTTTACCCCGCCGCCCGGACCTACCCGCCTGCGGGACGCAGCACCAGGACCGGACGAGCCTGCCCAGCACGCTCGGCGAGCAGCGCGACGGCGTGGCCTTCGGAATCGATCGCGGCATGCGTCCCGGCCAGCCCGGCCGCCGGCAACCGCCCGCCATGCGCGAGTATGCGGACCTGCGCTGCGTCCACGGCGCGATGCGGGAACGCGGTCGCCACCACCTCATCCAGCTCCACCGACAGGCCCGGTCTACCCGCAAGCTCATCGAGGGTGCGAGCAACGTCCAGGCCGTAGGGACCCACCCGGGTGCGGCGCAGGGCGGTGAGGTGTCCCCCGACTCCGAGCGCGGCGCCGAGGTCCCTGGCCAACGCCCGAACATAGGTGCCGCCGCTGCACTCCACCAGCACGTCGAGGTCGATGACCCGGGGGCCGCGGCGCAGCTCGAGCAGTTCGAACCGGGACACGCTCACCGGCCGGGCGGCCAGCGTGACCTGCTCGCCGGCGCGGGCCAGCGCGTAAGCCCGCCTGCCGTCGATCTTGATCGCACTCACCGCACTGGGCACCTGCTCGATGGCACCACGCAGCTGCGCGATGCCCGCGAGGATCGCCGGCTCGTGCACCGTGGACGCGTCGAGGCCACCGGTGGGTGCGCCGCCGGCGTCGTCGGTGCTGGTGGATACACCGAGCCGCACCGTGCCCCGGTAAACCTTGGGTTCCAGCGGGAGGTATCCGAGCAGCTTGGTGGCCCGCTGCACGCCGCAGACCAGCACGCCGGTGGCCATCGGGTCCAAGGTGCCGGCATGCCCGATCCGGCGGGTGCCCAGCAGCCGCCGGAGCCGGGAGATCACGTCGTGCGAGGTCATCCCGGCCGGTTTGTCCACGACTACCAGGCCGCTGGGTAGGTCCGCGGAGCTCATGGCGCGATCCTGCCGGGGTGGCGCACGGCGCCGGTGACCGCCCAGCGGGTGCCGCGGGTCCGGGCCAGCACGAATCCCAGGCGCAGCAGCATGAACGCGGCCAGCCCGGACCAGATGCCGATCAGCCCCCAGCCGAACACGAAGGACGCCCACACCACCGGCAGGAACCCGACCAACGCGCTGGCCAGCGTCGATGTGCGCAGGAACGCGGCGTCTCCCGCTCCGAGCAGCACTCCGTCCAGCGCGAACACCACGCCCGCCACAGGCTGCAGCGCCACGAAGAACCACCAGGCGTGCGGTATCTCGGCCAGCACGGCGGCGTCGGAGGTGAACAGCTGCGGCAGCAGCGGCTCGGCGGCGGCGAACACCAGTCCCAGCGCGATCCCGAACGCCAACCCGTAGCAGGTGATCTGCCAGGCCAGCGACCGGGCGCCGCGTTCGTCGCCCGAGCCCAGCGCCGCGCCCACCAGGGATTGTGCGGCGATCGCCAGCGAGTCCAGCACCAGCGCGAGGAAGGACCACAGTTGCAACACGATCTGGTGCGCGCCGGCCATCGCCGCGGATGTCCTCGCCGCCACCGAGGTTGCGGACAGGAAACAGGCTTGGAAGGCAGCCGTGCGCAGCACGAGATCGCGGCCCATCCCCAGCTGCGCGCGCATCGCCGGCCAGCTCGGCAGTGGGGTGACCCGCTCGACCACTAACGCCCGGAGGAACAGCCCGGCGGCCAGTACCTGCGCGACGACGTTGGCCACCGCCGAACCGGGCAGCCCGATGCCGGCCACCGGCCCGGCGCCATGCACCAGCAC
>JBOHFU010000546.1:0-3098 GCA_050699675.1 Pseudonocardiaceae bacterium | reverse complement strand
CCTCGGAAGGACTTGCAGAAACTGCTGACCCCAGGGCGCATTGTAGAGTTTGGTATTCGCGGATCGGGTAAGCTCTTGTATATGTTTGACGCCTCTCAGGATAGCTACCAAGCATTTCGCGAGATCGTCAAAGCGAGAACAAATCCCGTGGTGGCATGGGTAGGCGCCGGGCTGAGCCGCCCGGCTGGTTTGCCTACTTGGATTCAGCTTCGCGACACCATTGCAGATGCTGCTGAGCGTGAGCTGCCTCACCTTGACGAAGCCGCGCGCCGGAAACGAATGCATCTTCTGAAATCCGCTCGGGAGACGAAGAAGCTGTGGTTGTCCTTCGAGATCCTTAAGAAGGCCCTGGGGCAGACGTCATATCGCTCGCTAATCCGTCGTGCGTTAGGAAGTGCTGAGTCTGGAGACGTTCCCGAGTCCTATCGGCGTCTGTGGTGTTTGGGCCTTGCTGGTATCTGTCAGCGATCACGGTAATTTCCCCCCATAGAAATCACTAAAAATCCCCCCCTAAGACGATCAGAGAGGGGGATTCATGAGTGAAGAAGTGAACGGATCCACGATCCTGTCCGCCGCGCCAGAGGGTGCGACGGGGGGAGAAGTGATCAGTCAGAGCGAGTGGGGAGCGGTGCGTGAGCTGCACGAGAGGGGGATGGCGAAGAAGGCGATCGCGCGTGAGCTCGGGATCGACATCAAGACAGTGCGCAAGGCGCTGAGTCGAGAGTGGAAGCCGCAGCGTCGCGTGCGGAGGAGTAAGGCGCTGCTGGCCGGGCATGAGGAGTTCGTGGCGGGTAGAGCCCCCGAGGTGGGCTTCAATGGCGCGGTCGTGCTGCGCGAGCTGACCGCGCGAGGATACGAGGGATCGTACGCGACGCTGCAGCGGTATCTGCGGCCGCTGCGGGAGAAGTGGAACGGAGGGATCGAGCCGACCGTGCGGTTCGAGACCGAGCCTGGACGGCAGGCGCAGGTCGACTGGGGCGAGCTTCGGGTCTGGATCGCGGGAGCCCTGATCAAGATCGCGTTCTTCACGATGGTTTTGGGCTTCAGCCGGCGCATCTTCGCGCGGGCTTACATGGATCAGACGATCGGATCTTTGCTCGACGGACACGCCCGGGCCTTCGAGCACTTCGGCGGCCGGCCGTCGACGGTGCTCTACGACAACCCGAAGACGATCGTGCGGGAGAAGGACGAGAGCACCGGGCGGATCGTCTGGAACCCGACGTTCAAGGACCGGTTGGACTTCTACGGGATCGAGACCAGGCTGTGCCGGTTCTACCGGGCCCAGACGAAGGGGAAGGTCGAGAGCGGCGTGAAGTACGTGAAGCGGAACGGGCTCCCCGGGCGGCAGTTCGGCTCGCTCGAGCAGCTGAACGCGTGGCTGCTCGAATGGTCGACGACGATCGCCGACGAGCGGATCCACGGCACCACGCACGAGCGGCCGCGCGAGCGGTTCGAGCGGGAAGAACGCGCAGCGCTGATGCCGCTCGACCCTCGGCCCCCGGCTAGGCTCGAGCGGATCGAGCACCGGCGGGTACCCCGGGACGCGTACGTCGCGGTGCAGACCAACCGCTACCCGGTTCCGTTCGAGTGGGTCGGCCGGGAGGCGACCGTCCGGATTCACGAGACCACGATCACGCTCGAGTCTGCGGGACTCGACCCGGTCAGCCATGTTCGGGTGGAAGGACGGCATCAGATCGTGCGGTGGGCCGGGGACGCTCGCGTGGTTCCGCGGCGTGAGCCGCCGCGGGCGGCGGATGGGCCGCCGCGACTCGACCCGGTGTATCTCGGCGCGATCGGACAGGTCGATGTTCGTTCGCTCGAGCAGTACGAGGCGCTGATCACGGAGGTGGGGCGATGAGCGGAGGACTGCAGATCGAACGAATCCAGGAACAAATGCAGCGGCTGCGGCTGGTGCGGACGGTCGAGCGCATCCCGAGCCTGCTCGAGGATGCTTCCAGGCGGGAGCTCTCCTACACCGATTTTCTCGAGGAGCTGCTCGCGGCCGAGTTGACGGGTAAGCACGAGAGGAACACGGCCATGCGCGTCTCGATGGCTCACTTTCCGTTCAGGAAGTCGCTCGAGAGCTTCGACTTCAAGTTCCAGCCCTCACTCGACCCCAAGCTCGTCCGGGAACTGGCGACGGGCAGGTTCATCGCGAACGCCGACAACGTGCTTCTGCTCGGTCCTCCCGGGGTGGGGAAGACGCATCTGGCGGTCGCATTGGGCATGCAGGCGTGCGCCCAGGGCTACCGCACGCTGTTCACGACCGCGGCGGGACTCATCGCTACCCTCGCCAGGGCTCAGAGCGAGAATCGGATCGAGGAGAAGCTCAAGCTGCTCACCCAGCCCAAGCTTCTGATCGTCGACGAGATCGGCTACATCCCGCTCGACCGCAACGGAGCGAACCTGATGTTCCAGCTCGTGTCGCGCCGCTATGAGCGGGGGTCGATCCTGGTCACCTCGAACCAGAGTCTGACCGGCTGGGCCGATGTGTTCGGGGACCCGATCATCGCGACGGCGATTCTTGATCGACTTCTCCACCACTCGACCACGCTCAACATCAAGGGCGAGAGCTACCGGCTCAAGGAAAAGCGTCGCGCCGGGCTGCTCGGTCGCCAGGCTCTGGTGAACCACGACGAGGGCACTCCCTCGACCGCCGACTAGCCGATCGGCGGAAAAGCCGCGGAAAACTCCGGTTTTCCACAAAGAAAGAAAAAGTGGCCAAAAAGAAAGAAAGGAGGACCGGCCTGATGGGAATGTGGAAAACGCAAAAAGCCGCGTTTCCCACATTCCCACAGGCCCCTGCCAGCGACCAAAAGAGACAGATCAAGGGCAAAGACCCAAATCAGAACCAAGACCCGGGGGGGGATTTTTACGTGATCACAGGGGGGAAAATTACGTGATTTTTGACAAACATAGTAGTGAGTAAGATTCGCATCAGCCCACAAGACGTCGCCTGTCCGGCAGTGCACGAGGATGTCCCGAGTTTAGTTGAAAAGTGAGATGGCGGTTCCTTTCGCCGGATCGTACGATTCGGCTGAGTATGAAAGGAGAACCGCCATGAGAAGAGGGTATCAGAAGAGGAAGTCGAGCCGATC
>JBOHFU010000545.1:0-3099 GCA_050699675.1 Pseudonocardiaceae bacterium | reverse complement strand
TGGAAGCCATGGCGGGCTTCCTGAACGACAAGACGCTCTGTGCCAATCAGATCGAGTTCATCAACATGATCATCGAGTACCTGACCCAGCACGGGACCATGACCGCGGCGCAGCTCTACGAGCCACCGTTCACCGACATCGCCCCCCGCGGGCCGGACATCCTGTTCACCTCGGAGCGACTCGCCGACTTGATCGTGATACTCGACGACGTCACGGCGCGAGCATCCGCCTCATAGCGAATTGAAAACGACGCCTGGCCGGATCAGGCCGGCACCAACGCCGCTGCGCGGATGCCTTGGCTTGGTGTGCTTTGGCGTACGTTCTCAGTCCACCAGTACCGAGTCCGTACTCATGGGGTCTGGGCCGCTAACGCGTCCGCGATGGACGCTTCGCTGGCTCTCACCGATTCCATGAGATCGTCGAGCATGCCAGCGGGAACTGTTCCGCGTCCCAGGCCGGAGAACCGGACGATTTCGGTCAGTGCCCGCGAATTCCCAGGGGCTATATGCGCGTGGCACGTCTGGTGTGACAGTGCGGCGTGAGCAGCGTAGGCGTCGGTGGATTCCAGGGCATCGCGTACGATTACATCGGTGACCTGCGGCGTTTCACCGGCGTCAGCGGCAAGATCGAGGACGCATAGTCCGAGACGTACACGGAAGACGGTGTGCTCAGGCGCCGGTTCGAGCCGGAGATATCGGTCCACCATCTCGGTGATGTCGGGGTCGGCTTGCTGATCGGCCAGCCTGCGGCACAGGACTGCCAGGCAGGCGGCGACCGCTTCTTCCCACGGGGTGGGGGTGAGGGTGCTGGCCAGCATGCTGCGGGCGGCGTCGAAGTCTTGATCTGCGGCTTGGGCGAGGATCGCGACTTGGCGGCCGTCCAGAAGTCGCTGGCCGATGCCTTTGTGCTGCTGGGCGTGCTGGAGTGCCTGTGCCCATCGGCCTGCCCGGGTCAGGGCCCGGGTGCCGTCGGAGAGCAGGACCGACCACAGCCATCGGATGACCTCACGGTGATCGTCACCATGGCCGATGAGGTGACCGAAATTGATCTTCCTGCCGTCGATCACGGCATCCGCCCGGGACTTGACCGCCTCGAACAAGGCCGTGAGCAGCTGGTAGGCAGTGGTGCCGGCTCCGTCGCGGATGAGGAGGCGGCCGAGGTTGACGAGAGGCTGCAAGGCGAGTTTCGCCGTCGCGGCGTCGAGGGACCGGGCGGTGAGGAAGATCTCGAACTGCTGCCAGCACAGGTTCCGGGCGAGACCGGGTATGCCGCAATCACTGATGATCAACGCACTCAGGTTGTGTGCTTCGCCCGCGCGGACGAGCGATTCGTCGGTGCGCTGGCCAGCCAGGTAGGCCAGGTGGCGGACGCGTACGACGCGGACCTCAAGTGCCCGGCATACGGGCTTGGTGTGCGGAACCAGCGGGAACCGCTGCGCCATCATGTCGGGCAGGTCCAATGCTGACCTGGCTTGGTCGGGTCCGGTCTTCCTCACCTTGGTCGGCCTCCCTGATGCTGGTCCGCCTGCGGCGGTGCGGAGGAGCCAGGGCACCCGGGTCATGGTTGGGCCAGCCTCCTGCCCTGGTTGGTGAGCCGGCGGTCTGAATGCTCATCCGGATCTCGCTCACCAGGCGATGGTGATCAACGTGTGTGGTCGCCCGATGCGTGTCCCGGTGCTGCTGAGATCACTGGGGCTGCCAACCCGGTGGGCGGTGATGGTGGGTTGGCTGGGTCGCTGTTGATCCCACTGGTTGAGCAGGTCGCTGGTGTGGGTAGCGAGTTTGGCACTGTCCTGGCCGTGGACGATGACGCCGAGTTCGTTGACGTCGTCGTTGAGTTCCCGGGCTGCGAGGTAGGCGACAGTGCCGCCGTCGTAGAGGGCTGCCCCGGCCCAGCGCCGTGCGGGGTTGGCCAAGCCGCTGGTGCGAGCGTGCGATCCCACCGACAGGCGGCCGAAGTTGCTGGCGGTGGTGGTGGCGAGCCACAGGTCGAGGTGTTCGGCGGGTTCATCGTGCCGGACGTGGATGCCGGTCCAGTGGTGCTGCGCGGGGTGGGTGAGGGTGTGGGCGAGCGCGGCGTGGTCGGGCAGGTCGGCGGCGTCGAGTTTGAGTACGACGTCGTCGGCGAGGCGCACGTGGTGTTCGGCGTGCTCGGCGGCTCCGCGCAGGGGGACGAAGCCGCAGACCACCGCCGAGGTGCTGACCATCTGGTCGGGCTGGTGCAGATCGAAGGCGATAGCCCTGGTGAGGCCGCTGCCGTGCAGCCGCAGCGGCACCACGAGCCGGCCGCCGACGGTGAGCTGGTCCCACCAGGCGGGGACGAGGTCCCACGCCTCGGCGGTGACGATGAGCCGGTCGTAGGGGGCGTGGCCGGGGTGGCCGAGCGCCCCGTCGCCGCAGATGACCTTCACCAGGGGGTAGCCGGCCGTTTCCAGGCTCGCGGCGGCTCGGGCGGCGAGGTCCTCGTCGAGCTCGATGGTGACGACCGTGCCGGTCGGCCCGACGAGTTCGGCCAGCAGGGCCGCGTTGATGCCGGTGGCCGCACCGATCTCCAGCACCCGCTGACTGGGCTGCACGGCGAGCTGCTCGATCATGGTGGCGACCAGCGAGGGGCTGGACGCCGAGGACACGGAGGTACTGTCGGCGGCGCGTCGAGTGACCACCGGCTGACGTCCGTAGGCGATGTCGAGGTCAACCCCGGGCAGGAACAGGTGACGGGGCACGGTGCGGAACGCGGCTTCGACCTGCGGGGTGCGAAACGCTCCCCAGCTCTTGATGTAGTCGGCCAAGGCAGCGCGCAGCTGGTCGGCGCGAGCGGTCGTGTCAGTGTCTGCGGTGGTCACCGCGCCGAGGGTAGCCAGGTCGATACGGCTGGTTGTGGTGGCGGCCGTCGTGTCCGGGGTGATCGACGCCGGGCCGAAGACGATCCGGCTGGCTGCGGCGGCGAGCACGTACTGGTCGTGGGCACCGATACCGTGCCGGTTGAACAGGAACAGCAGGTGCTGGGCGAGCACGCCGCGCAATCCGCGCGTGAGAGTGCCCTGGGCGGCCAGGTCGGCGAGGCGCTGGCCAGCGTGTTCGAAGGCGTCGACCCAGGTGG
>JBOHFU010000544.1:0-3099 GCA_050699675.1 Pseudonocardiaceae bacterium | reverse complement strand
GGCGAGTCGTTGGCGAGCAAGGTAGCGAGGAACGTCTCGGTGGTGTCGGCGATCTCCCCCTGCGACAGTGGCCAGACCGTCACGATATGAACTCGTCCCGTGAGCGACTGTGCCGTCTGAGGCAGCGTTGAGTAGCGGGTCGAGCCGGTCAGCAGGAACCGGCCGGGCCGAGTGTCCCGGTTCAACTCCGCCTTGATCGCATCGACTATTTCCGGTACGTGCTGGAACTCGTCGATCATGACCGGGAGCTGGCCGGCGACAAAAAGAGCCAGGTCCTGGGCAACGAGCCGCCTGGTCGTCGTATCGTCGAGGTCGATGACGTCCGCGCTGTGGTTGTGTGCCAGACGCCGAAGGAGGGTGCTCTTGCCGACAGTTCGCGGGCCGGTGAGCACGATGACTGGCTCGTCCATCATGAGCCCGCGTATCACCGGCTCCAATCGACGGGGCTTGATCGCGTCAAGCACAGTGCTCATGCCCTGGGGGATACTCTTTGTTCCGTGATCCGAGGGCGCATTTAAGTCGCGATCCGAGGGCAATCTAATCCGCAGATCGAGGCCACTTCCGGTTGCAGCCCGAGCAGCAGGCCCTCCCGAGGCCATGCGGGCAACCTCCCACACGGTAGGTGGCCTCGTCGAACTCGGCGTGAACGCTTAGGCCGGTGCGGGTTGTGGTGGTGCCGATGGTCTCGACGATCGCTTCGTGGCTGGTCAGGGGTCGTGCGCGCCAGTTCATGGAGAGGTAGGAGAAGAGCCGGTGTTCGATCTTGTTCCACTTGGAACTGCTCGGTGGTAGGTGGCAGACGGTGATCGTGATGCCGGTGCGGCGGCCATCAACCTGCGCCCCGCGGGATGTCAAGAGCGTCAGAGATCGAGGGCGGCGCGTAGGGCGGCGGTAAGCCGCTCAAGAGTCGGCGGGTCGAGCTCACCGACCCGTTCCCGCAGCCAGCCGCGGTAGAAGCGCGACAGGTTGCCCGCTGACACCCAGCCGCGGCCCTCGACAGGTACCGCCAGGATGTCCTGCGGATCGTCCGGCGTGACCGGGGCGCCGAGCAACCACGACCGCGACGACTGGTTGATCCCGTCGCTGGACACGATCACGACGAGAGGCTGACGTGGGGAGCCTTGTGGGACGTAGGACCAGATCTCACCCCGCAGCACGCATGTGCCTCTCCGCCTCGCTCAGCTCCGCCTCATCAGCCAGCGCGTCGGCAAGCACATCAACAACCGGGCCGACGCCAGTGCGTACAGCTTCCCGGCGGGCAGCTCGTGAGAGCCAGGCGGACATCGACATGCCATCCCGGGCAGCGGCGCGCTCCGCCAGGTCCAGAGCCGTCGCGTCGAGCGACACAGTTACCTTGCGAGTTGCCATACCGATCACCGTACCAGTTGACCGCCGACTGGACCGAGCAACTCTGAGGTCAGGGCTTGAACCTGACGGGACGTGAGGACTTAGCGTCCGTTGTGCTACCGCGACCGGCGCCGAAGGTGCAGGCGCTGGCGCGGCGCTGGATGTCGTCATCCTGACCAGGTCGCCAGCCGGCCGCTGCCGCTACAGTCCGGGCAACGGCTCGTCTTTCCACAGAGTGCGCAGCTGGGAGGCGTACTCGTCGACGTCATAAGACGAGCAGCCGTGTCCGCCGTAGCCGAGGTAGTTGCCGCTGGCGTCGCGCCGTCCGCCGTTCATCACGGCGCCGATGCCGTGGTGGGCGATCATGCTGCGGATCCCGGCGGTGATGTTGGCCACCGGGTCGGTGATCGAGCGGTCTGCCAGGCTGGGCAGCACGCAGGCTTTGAAGGTGGCGGGAATGGTCTGCATGAGGCCCTGCGAGGGAGTGCCACGCGCGGCGTTGCTGTCCCAGTTGTTGATCGCGTCGGGGTTCCCGCCGGACTCGTGCATGATGATCGTCTTGACGCCCTTCGCGAGGGCCTGGGGCAGGCCCATCATCCCGAGTGCTTTGGCGATCCAGCCGTCCAGGCTGTGACTATTGCCCGCTTTGTAAGGTGTGCCCAGACGGTTCTCTACGGCCTTCTGATGGGCCGCCACCCGGTCAGCCTTCTCGACAGCGCGGCGCAACGCCTGCACTCCGACGGCCCGATCGCTGGACCGGCCGAGCTGCAGGATCTCTGGTTCCAGCGACGGGCCGGTCAGCGCGGCCGGTGCGACATCAACGGTCTTCTCGGCGCCCACCGCGACGTCAGCCTGCACCGAATGACCGGCCACGGCCAAGGCGCCAGCGGCAACGGCGGCGGTCACCGCCCGACCGCGCAGGACCGGACCTGGCCGAGGTATGCGGTGCGCCCCGCGGGGCGCGGGGGCAGGGGCAGATGTGGGGGCGACCTCGGGATGGGGCCGACGACCGCGGGGGGAGCGGTGACGCGCCAACGGTGGGTCCCTTTCACGGCGGGGACCTGGGTGCGTGGGCCGGGATGGCAGCCGTCCCCACTCGGGGGCGCGGGGAACGGCACCGACGTGCAGCCAGATCGTGATCTGCGACCGACGGAAAGTAACGGTAAGGCCACGGCTGCGGCAAACCCTGCAAACGCGCAGGCGTGTCACTTGCGCCAGGTGCGCTAATTAGCGCGACGAGCGGTCAAGACCGACCCGCTCAGCGCCCTTCCCGCCGAACCGCCCAACGACGAACGGCGGTGGCAGCTCCTTCCCGCATTCAGCAGGCTTATCGGGGTTACCGGCATGTCCGTTACCCCGCCGAGCCCGCTGAATGGGTTACGGGGCGGGTTCGACGGTGGCGCGGCGGTAGATGAGCAGTGCCCACAGCACCAGCGGGATCTGCAGCGGCAGACGCGCGTAGACCAGCGCACGCATCCAGTCCGGCCGGTCCGACCAGTCGATCGCCATCTTCACGTTGGCCGGGAACACCGCGACGAACAGCAGCGCGGCGAGCAGCCCACCGAGCCGCCGGGTGCGGGGTGCCGCGATCAGCGCCGCGACCACCAGCTCGGCCGCCCCGGACAGGTGGGTCCAGGTGCGGGCGGTGCCGGGCAGCTGCTCGGGAACGATGGCGTCGAACTGCCCGGGAACCGCGAAGTGCAGTACCCCGGTGCTGGTGAGCAGGACGACCAGCCCAGCGGCTGCGGTGGG
>JBOHFU010000543.1:0-3127 GCA_050699675.1 Pseudonocardiaceae bacterium | reverse complement strand
GTTGCCAGCCGCGCTGGCCGGCGCCGAGGCTGGTGGCCAGCGTGCTGTCTCAACGGCTGCAGCGTGAGGTCAGCGTGACCGAATGCGGGTTTGCCGACTGCGCCCCGCCCGGGGAGGATCCCTATGACGGGCTGCGCTGTTCGGGCACACTGGAGGGCACGGTCCGCACGGTTGTCGAGTTGTCGGGACGGGACATGCGCCGACGCAAGCTCCTGCTGGGCTCGGTGTTCAGCGCGGCGGCGTTCGCCGAGCCGGCATTGTTCGCGCTCACCATTCCCCCCGCGGAGAGCACCGCCCGGGCTGCGGGCCGGCGGGTGGGCATGGCCGATGTCGAGGTTCTCACCGAGCAGATCGCCCACCTGAGCAAGCTGGGTACCCAGTACGGCTCGGGGCGGGTGCGCGAGCAGGTGGTGCAGCTGCTGCACCGGGAGGCCAACCAGCTGTTGCACGGCAGTTATTCGGAGAAGACCGGCCGGGCCCTGCTCTCCGCCGTGGCGACAGCCACCAAGACAGCCGGTTGGATGTCGGGCGATGTCGGCCGTCATTCGCTGGCACAGCGTTACCACATCCAGGCGCTCGACCTGGCCATGCGGGCGGGCGACCGGCGCTACGGCGCCGACATCCTGGCCGAGGCGAGTCGCCTGACGGTACGGATCGGGGAGAACGCACCCGCTGGCCAGGACACGCTGCGGCACGGGCGCCAGGCGGTGGCGCTCGCCCGGGCTGGGCTGACCATCGCCCAGGACATGGCTACGCCTTCGCTGGCCGCCAAGCTGCACGGGATGGAGGCACGTGGTTTCGCCCTGCTTGGCGACGCCCGCGAGGCGCGCCACGCGGTGCTGGCGGCCCAGCGGTGCTACGAATCGGTCAGCCCCGAGGACGCGGCTCTCTTCTATACCGTCAACGGGTTCGGGGGGGACCTGGGAAAGGCCCTCAGTGGTATCGGTGATACCAAGCAGGCCATCACGTTCAGCACGATGGCGTTGCATGACTGCGAGTCCTGGGTGGTCCGCGGCCTGTGTGTGACCCAGACCGACCTCGCCCTCACCCATCTCCACGGCCGCGACCTGGAACAGGCCGCCGCGTTCGGCCGCGACGCGCTGCGAACCGCCACCAACCTCAGCTCAACTATCACCCAGGAACGGCTGCGCACCCTGCAACGACAGGTGCACCCGCTGCGGTCGGCCTCCCCCTACCTGACCGACCTCGACGACCGGCTCACCGGCTTCCTCACCCACCCCACCCGCCGACACCAGCACGACAACGGCCGCTGATCCTCCAGGCCGAATTGACTTCTCCACGCTCTGCAGCAAGGGGGTAGCGGTCATGATGCCCACGCCCACCGCCGCGTCACACCTCGGCGCCCGTGTGCTGCTGAATCATTCTCGACGCCCTCGGCCCACCCTCTCGATGATATCCAGATCTGCTGATCCTTGATATCGTCAGTGCTGTCTTGCCGGTACGGTGTCGGAAGGAGATGGTTGGAATGACTCGCACCCTGGTGGACCTGTCGGATGAACTCGTCCGCCGGGCCATGGAACTGACCGGGGCACCCTCCAAGAAGGCCATGATCACCCGGGCGATCGAGGAGCTGGTCAATCGGGAGGCGCAACTCGAGATGATCGACTGGATCCAGCAAGGCGGCCTGCCGGGACTTACCGACCCCGACGTCGTGGCCGACGCGCGTCGATGACGACGCTGTACCTGGTCGACAACAGCGTATTCCAACGCCTACCACATCAGCCGAGGGTCGCCGATGCGCTCCGAGGGTTCGCCACCGGAGGGCTGTTCGCCGCCTGCCTGCCGATCACACTGGAGGCAGGGCACAGCGCAACCAGTGGCGAGCAGCACGCCCGTGTCATCGAGCTGATCAACGCCCGTCGGCAGCTCCCGATCACTGCCGAGGTTGAGCAGCTGGCGGTGGCGCTGCAGGCATCCCTGTGGAACGGCGGCCTGGTCCGGGCAGCGGGCGTCAACGACCTGGTGATCGCGGCGGCCGCCATCGTGCACGGCGCGGTCGTGCTGCACTACGACGCGGACTACGAGCACATCGCCAAAGTCTCGGAACTCAACCAAATCTGGGTGGTGCCTCGCGGCTCCGCAGCGTGAGCCCGAGCACAGCCACAGTGGTCGGCAAGCCGAGTGAGACGTTGCGGCCGATAACCGAGAAGAGCATTCTGCGGCAGGCCGGTATTGGGAGGACCCAGCAGTGAGCGGATACGTCGTCGTTATCGAGGGTGACGAGGCTGGTGGTTTCAGCGCATGGAGCCCCGATTTCCTGGGCTGTGTTGCCGCGGCAGCCACTTACGAGGAATGCGTCGCCCTGATGCGTGAAGCGATCGCCGGCCACCTGGAGGTCATGCGCGAGCACGGCGACCCCATTCCAGTGCCATCGGCGATCAACGCCTTCACCGTCGTCGCGGCTTGAACCGCTCCCATACGCCGTCCACTCCCCGCGAGGCCGCCACCCTCGGCGAGCAAGTCCTGGCGTGGTAAGCACCTCTGCGCCCTCACCACGCCATTGACTACCTCCGTGACCTACGCCGCCTCGCCGAACCCCACACGAACCGCACCGCAGTGGTCGACCTCCGCGACCACATCGGCACTGTGGTCGCCGCTATGCACGGATGCCGGCCGCCCTCAAGCGGGACAGGTGTCCTGGTAAGGCCAACCCCGGATGTAGCGGGCCCACTCGTCATGGTTGAGGCCGTGGCCGATGATCGCACAGGCATGCTCGACCGGGTGAGCGCGGAGATCACTAAGACCAGCCAGATCCCAGAGGATCACAGTGTTGTCGTTACCGGCGGTGGCCAAGATGCTCCCATTGGGGGAAACGCCGCCGACAGAACCTCTTCGTTGTGGCCGGTGAGGGGTCGGCCTAGAGTGCGCGGCCGGGCTGGATCGGTGAGATCCCACAACGTCACGGTGCTGCCGCTACCAGTGGCCAAGGTACGCCCGTCAGGAGACAACCCCACCGAAAACACCCGGTCGCTCTGATTATGAAGGGCCCTCGATCTTCCGGACTGCGCACCCACTAGGGTTGCTTTCCCGGAAGAGAGGAAATACGTGCCAACGAACCGTCGGTCGTTCACTCCTGAGTACAAGGATGAAGCCGCGAAATTAGTGG
>JBOHFU010000542.1:0-3128 GCA_050699675.1 Pseudonocardiaceae bacterium | reverse complement strand
GCCGGTTTGTGTAGCTTGGTCTGTTTGTGCTGGTGGGCGATACTGGGATTGAACCAGTGACCTCTACCGTGTCAAGGTAGCGCTCTCCCACTGAGCTAATCGCCCGAGGCGGAGGCGGGAATCGAACCCGCGTACAGGGCTTTGCAGGCCCTTGCCTAAGCCACTCGGCCACTCCGCCGCGTCTCGTACCGGAGAGGGTTCCACAGCCGACGGTCTGAGGTCGACACTCCGGAAGGACCCGGGCGGCCCGGCATGGAGGGCCGCGCAGAGCGGACGACGGGATTCGAACCCGCGACCCTCACCTTGGCAAGGTGATGCGCTACCAGCTGCGCTACGTCCGCATGCTCCCGACGGGACTTGTCCCGGCTCCCCCGCCCTGGTGTGTCCAGAACTGTAGCCGACCCGGGAAGCCAGGATCAAACCGGGCTCACGGCAGGTCGTTGGCGATCATCTGGTCGAGCGCATCGTCGACGTTCATCCACAGGGTCTCGTTCCCGGGTAGGACGATGTCGTAGCTGGCGTCCAGAAACTCGGCGAGCCGCTGGGCGCTGGCCTCGAAGACGGCGTGGCCAGACGGGGAGTTGAGCTCCACCACGACGATCTCGGGGTCGCCTGAACCCGGCCGGATGCGTACATCGCCGTCCCCGGCGTGGGCGAGCAAACCGTCTGCGAGCAGGTCACGGGAGAACACCCACTCGACCCAGCCGGCCCGCCCGGTGCGGAAGGCCGCGATGATTGCGTACGGGTCGCGGGTGTCGTAACGGAGCTCCACCTGAACAGGCACCGCGGGAGTGCGCGGCGCAAGCAGATCAAATACCGCCGATGAACGGAGGGTCACATGGTCGTTGCGCATCGTAGTCGCCCCTTTCTGTGCCTTCGCGCCCTGAAACGACTGACTCTCGCTGCTGTGACGCGGGGAGGCCTGAGCTACGCCCGGATGCCTAAGACAGACCACTCGGACGGGGCAGGGACTCTCACGCGCAGCGGCGCTGTCGTCGCTCATCGTGCCTGCCGACCGCGTCGGCGGGGATACTGCGAGGCAACTAACCTGAACCGGTAGGTGGTGGCTGGCGTAGGTACGACGTGAGGATCTCCCTGGTGGTCGATGAGGCTCGATCGAGCGCTCCGCGGCCTGACCGGGAGCAGGCTGCTGCAGAACCTGCACCACCGGCTCACAGCGCGGCCGAGGGACCTTCCGACGCTGAACTTGTGCGCAGGCTCGGCAACGCCGACGGGGCGGCACTGTCTCAGCTTTATCGGCGTTTCGGTCGGCCCTGCTACTCGCTGGCCCGTCGGATCTGTGCGGATGAGGGGTTGGCCGAGGATGTGGTGCAGGAGGTGTTCCTGACGCTGTGGCGGGATCCGACCCGCTTCGACCCATCGCGGGGTGGATTTGCCACCTGGCTGCTCACATTGATCCACCACAAGGCCGTGGACGCGGTGCGAAGGGAGAGCACCATCCGCCGTCGCACGGTGGCGGCGCCTGAGGCGGGCGAGGACTGGTCGCCGACACCGGTACCGGGCGCCGATCAGGCGGCGCTGGCCCGAGTCGCGGCCGGTCAAGTGCGCGCAGCGTTACATCGCTTACCAGTCGAGCAGCGGCAGGTGCTGGCCCTGGCGTACTTCGGTGGGCACACTCAGCGTGAGATCGCCGTCCTGACCAGTGTCCCGCTGGGCACGGTGAAGTCCCGCATGTTCACTGCGGTGCAGCGGCTACGCGCGCTGCTCACCGATCAGTTGGGCCCGGATGTTCTTGTCACGGAGGCTCGCGTGGTGAGGGAAGTGAGCCGGTGAACAACCAGCACCGTGTTGCAGACTGCCCGCACCGGGAGCTGGCCGTTGGATGGGCGCTGCACGCCTTGGAGCCCGCCGAAGAGTCCCTGGTCGCCACGCACATGCCGGATTGCCCGACCTGCACCCGTACCGTCGCGGAGACTGAAGAGGTCTGCGCCACGCTGGGCCTTTCGGTGCCGGAGGTGATTCCCAGCGCGGAGCTGGAGCAGCGTGTGCTTGCGGTCGCGATCGATAGGGAGGCAGCGCCGGTCGTGCCATTGCCACCGCCGACGCAGCCGGCACGAGACATCACCGAGTCATGGCGATCCCGTGCCGGGCTGCTGGCCGTGGCCGCGGCATTGGTCTTGGTGGCCGCTGTGGGGGTGCTCGGCGTACGGGTGGCGCAGCTCAGCGACGAACGTAATCAGGCGGCAAGCCAGGTCACGGCGATATCCGAGGCGATACACAGAGCGGCGGACCCGGCGGCGGTCCGGGTGCCACTGGTCGCCGACGACGGCGGCGCGGTAGGCATGGTGCTCGCGAGTCCGGATAGTGTCGCGGTGGTGGCCACCCGCCTGCCAGACAACCGGGTGGCGGACGAGATCTATGTTCTGTGGGGTCTCAGCGACCAACCACCGACGCCGCTGACGGCGTTCGACGTCGCGGCGGACATACCCGGGCTGCATGCCGTACCCGCGGCGAAGGGAACAGAGAAGTTCACCGGTTACGCTGTCTCGCTGGAACCGGGTCGACGCACCCCTGCGGCACCAACGGCGGTCCTGGCGAGCGGGAAGGTGAGAAGCTGACAGTCGAGGAGAAGCCAACCCGGCAGTCGAGCGACCGGGCTGAGCGCGAGCACTGGTACAGCCGTTTCCGGGATCGGGTACGGCGCCGGTCGGGTATCGATCTTGCTTACCGGATCACGGTGGGTGTGGTCGGTACGGTGGTGCTCATCCTAGGTATCATCACCATCCCCTACCCGGGGCCGGGGTGGCTGATCGTGTTCGCCGGTCTTGCGATCCTGGGAACCGAGTTCCACTGGGCTCAGCGTGTGCTCCACGGGGTTCGCCGTCGCTACGACGCCTGGACCGACTGGATGCGCCGGCAGTCGTTCGTCGTGCGTCTGGTGGTGATCGCCGTGACTGGGGCTACCGTCCTGGCAACGTTGTGGCTACTGAACGCCTTCGGTCTAGTCGCCGGTTGGGTCGGGTTACAGTGGGATTGGGTGCGTTCGCCGCTGGCCTGATCCGGTATGGTTACCCAGCCCGCAGCGGCCAGCGAGGGGCGATTAGCTCAGCGGGAGAGCGCTTCGTTCACACCGAAGAGGTCACTGGTTCGATCCCAGTATCGCCCAC